>CAXSEU010000071.1:0-11377 GCA_964236485.1 uncultured Lichenihabitans sp.
ACCGCATCCTCGCGGCTCTTGCCGCCATGCCGGGCCGCGATGTCCACCATGGCGCCCTCGACATCCTTGGCCATGCGCTTGGCGTCCCCGCAGATGTAGAAATGGGCACCCTGGTCGAGCCATTGCCAGAGCGCGGCGCCGACCTCGCGCATGCGATCCTGCACGTAGAATTTCTGGTCGCCGTCACGTGACCAGGCGAGCGACATCCGGGTGAGCAGCCCCGACGTCTGCATGGCCTGAAGTTCGTCCTTGTAGAAGAAATCCGTCGCCTGGTGCTGGTGACCGAAGAACAGCCAGTTCGGGCCAGGGGCCGCGATCGCCTGGCGCTCGTGCAGGAAGGCCCGGAACGGGGCGATGCCGGTGCCGGGGCCCACCATGATGACGGGTATCTTGGGGTCCGAAGGCAGCGCGAAGTCGTGTGCCTTCTGGATGTAGACGCGCAGCCTGTCGCCCGGCACCGCCCGCTCGCCGAGGTAGGTCGAGGCGACGCCGAGCCGCTTGCGCTTGCCGATGACGTAGCGAACGGTGTCGACCGTCAGGGTCAGCGTGCCGGGTTCGGTCCTGGGCGAGGACGAGATCGAGTAGAGCCGCGGCTGCAGCGGCTCGAGCGCGTCGACGAACGCCTCGGCATGCGGCCGCGCGTTCGGGAACTTGTGCAGTGCCGCCAGCACGTCGGTCGTCGCCGCGTCGCCGTGCGGGTCTTCGCCGCGCGCCAGGGCGCGGGCGGTTTTCCGGTCCTTGCCGCCGAGGATGTAGGAGAACAGTTCGAACAGCGAATCCGGCGCCGCGCCGAGCGCCACCTCGTCGATCAACACGTCGCGCAAAGTGCGGCCGCGGATCTCCGCCCGGGGAGAGGCGCCGAGCAGCGCGATGATCTGGTCGACATGGCCCTCGTGGTTCTTCGGGAAAATGCCGAAACTGTCACCCGCCCCGTAGTCGAGATGCTCGCCGAGCTTGAACGCGATGTGGATCGTTTCCTTCTCGGAGCCCTCGCGGTTGAGCTTCCGGCGCGACAGAAACGTCGCCTCGCCCGGAGCCTCGCGCGAGGTACCGACCGCGATGATGGGCTTCGTGCCCGGCTCGGACGGGGGCAGCGCCACCACGAGCGCGGGGGTCGCCTCGCTCGTCGCGTCGAGCTCGACCGCCAGGCCTTTCACGAGCCGCGCCGTTTCCTTGCCGCCGGGCGCGCAGAGGTTCAAGCGCTTCTCGTTCTTGAGGAAGATCGCATTGGCGTAGTCGGCACAATTGTAGCCGCACTGGCCGCAATCCTGCTGCGCCATGGCGGCCATCATACGCGGCGCGAGCGGACGGCCTTCGGCCATGGTCATGCGCTCGGGCGCCGCGAGCGCGGGATCGTGCCAGGGAGCCTCGTCGTTGGATGCGAGCACCGGGCCCGCCGGCGCCCCGCCCGATCCCGGCACGCCGAGGCCGATCAGCGCGGCCTGGGAGAGGGCCTCGGGCGAGGCGATCGGGCCGAGCGCCGCGGCGAAGAAGCCGGACAGCCAGACGCGCTGCTCGTCCGAGAAGGGCGCGCTCTCGGGCACGAGATCCATGCGCGGAACGGGGATCGGTATCGTCATCCGGGCACCTCCGCGGCAGCCAAGGCGCGCAGCTGGTCGGGGTCGTGGCGGCGGGCGAAGGTGGCGAACCCTTCGGCGGGACCGGCCCGAGAGGCGAGATAGGCCTTGAGCAGGCCCTCGACGCGCGCCGGCACATCCTCGGCCTTGACGTCGGAATAGAGCAGCCGCGCGATCGCGGCGTCGATGCCATAGCCGCCCCCGACGTGCAGGTGATAGCCTTCGACCTGATCGCCTTCCTCGTTGACCGTCACCTTGGCGCCGATCAGGCCGATGTCGCCGATGTAGTGCTGGGCGCAGGAATTGTGGCAACCAGTCAAGTGGATGTTGATCGGCTGGTCGAGCGCGACGCGCGGCTCGCAATGGTCGGCGATCGCGAGGGCATGCCCTTTGGTGTCGGAGGCCGCGAACTTGCAGCCGCGATTGCCCGTGCAAGCGATGAGACCGGCGCGAATCCGCGTCGTCCGCCAGCCGAGCCCGATCGCCTCGATCCGGGCTTTGGCTTCGGCGACCGCCCCATCCCCTACGCCGGAGATGAGCAGGTTCTGCCAGACGGTCAGCCGGATGTCGCCATCGCCGAGCGCGCGGGAGATCTCGGCCAAGGCCCGCATCTGGTCGCAGGTCATCTTGCCGGTCGGCAACACGACCCCGATCCAGTTGAGCCCCGGCTGACGCTGCGGATGCACGCGGACATGCGCGAGCCGGTCATACGGGGGCCGCGCCGGGATCCTGCCGGCGTCGATGCGGGTGAAGGTCCAGCCGAGCAGCGTCTCGACCTCGCGCAGGAACCTGTCGAAGCCCCAGGCGTCGAGCACGTATTTCAGCCGGGCCTTGTTGCGGTTGCTGCGGTCCCCATGCGCGATGAAGACCCGGACGATGGCATCCGCGACCGCCGTCGCCTCGCCCGGCTTCACGACGACACCCGTGTCGCGGGCGAAATCCTGGTGACCCGTGATGCCGCCGAGTGCCAGCCGGTACCAGATGCCGGGCGCCACCCCGGTCCCGGCGGTATCCGTCAGGCCGTCCGGCACCGCGATGGCCTGGAAGCCGATGTCGTTGGTGTCCTCCAGGGTCGCGATCGCGCCGCCCCCGTCGAAGGCGACATTGAACTTGCGGGGCAGCCCGTACATCTCGCGGCTGTTCAGGATATGGTGATGCCAGTCCCGGGCATGCGGCCGGGTATCGAGCAGTTCGTGCGGATCGATGCCCGCGGTCGCGGTGCCGGTGACGTTGCGGATGTTGTCGGCGCCCGCACCGCGCGACACGATGCCGAGATCGGTGAGCTCTTCGAGCAGCGCCGGGCCGTTTTCGGGTTTGATCTCGCGGATCTGCAGGTTGGCGCGCGTCGTCACGTGGGTGAAGCCGCCACCCAGCCGTTCCGCGATGTCGGCGATGCCGGCGAACTGCCATTGCTTGAGGATGCCGTTCGGGATGCGCAGGCGGCACATGTAGCTGTCCTGCGCCGGCGCCACATAGAACAAGCCATGATAGCGCCAGCGGAAGTTGTCCTCGGGCTTGGGCTTGGCGCCCGCCAGCGCCTCGGTCTTCAGCCGGGCATAGGCCTCGAACGGGTTTTCGGCGCGCTTCCACTTTTCCTGATCGACGAGCTTCTTGCCCTCGGCCAGCGTGCGGTCCTGCGCCTTCAGATGCGCGGCCTCGGGACCTGTGGGTTCGGCCGGCTGGTTGCCTGGCGCCGGGATGACGCGAACCGCAGCGGCCCCGGAGGCGAATCCCTCCAGCCATCGCCGCTGTTCGGGAGAGAATGCGTCGCCCATCGAGGCTCTCCAGTGCGGCCGCTCGCGGCCGTCTTTCCATGGGGGTCGTGGACCGCGCAGAACAAAAGCCCGACCACCGCACCGTCGAGCGGCGCTTGCAGAAGGAGTGACCGCACGGCGGCGCTGTCGGTCGGGAACCCGTTCATCCGGGTCAAGCGCCGCGGCCTTCATTGGCCCCGCGCCAAGCGGACACGCCGCTCTAGCGAGCGGCAATCATGCATCGGCGTCTGGTGATTAGCATGATAGAAAAGAGCGGCTCAAGCCGAAGTTTTGGCCGCACAAAGTATAGTTTTTGTGCATGTGGCAAGGTTATAAGCAATATCCGGTCGAGAGCGGAACCTCGGCGCGGCCGATCGTTTTTCCGCATTGCACAATGGGGAGCTCTGCCGGACACTAGGATCATGACCGACGGGGACTACCGCATCCTGGTGATCGACGACGATGCGACGCGCGCCGTCATGATCGAGGCGGGTCTGCGCGAGGCTGGACACACGTCCGTGACGGTGGTTACGGAGATGCGCCACTTGTTTCGCCGGATTGTCGAGGTCGATCCCGAAGTCATCGTGATCGACCTCGGCAATCCGAACCGGGACGTGCTGGACGAGATGTTCCAAGTGTCGCGCACGGTGCGTCGCCCGGTCGCCATGTTCGTCGACCAGTCCGACCGGGCCTCGATCGAGGCGGCCATCGATGCCGGGGTCTCGGCCTATGTGGTCAACGGCCTCAAGCGGGAGCGGGTGAAGTCGGTCCTGGATACGGCGATCAGCCGGTTCAACGCGCTCGACCGCCTGCGCGAGGAACTCGACCGCACCAAGCAGGCGCTGGAGGATCGCAAGGTGATCGACAGGGCCAAGGGGATCCTGATGAAGAATCGCGCCCTGTCGGAGGAGGACGCCTATGCGCTTCTGCGCACCACGGCCATGAAGGAGAGCCGCCGTGTGGGCGAGGTCGCCCGAGGGCTGATCACCGCCATGAAATTGTTGGAGTGATCGGGATGGCTCATGCGCCCGCCCGGCCGGTGCGAGGAGAGCGGGTCGGCAATGGTGCCGAGGGGGGCGCTTTGACGCTCGGCTTCATCCCGCTGGTGGATTGCGCACCGCTCGTGGTCGCGGCCGAAAAGGGGTTCGGGCGCCGTGAAGGGCTCGATCTCACGCTCGTCCGCGAGGTCTCCTGGGCCAACATCCGCGACCGCGTCGGCCTCGGCCATTTCGATGCCGCCCACATGCTCGGGCCGATGCCGATCGCCTCCAGTCTCGGGATCGGCCGGCCGCGCGTCGCCATGGTGGCGCCCTTCTCGCTCGGACTCGGCGGCAATGCGATCACGCTCTCGCCCGACCTGTTCTCGGCCATGGCCGACGCGGCCGCCGACGAAACGGAGGGGTTTCGCCGCTTCGATCCGGCCATCATGGGCCACGCCTTCGCGGCCGTGGTTCGCGACCGCCGTGCCGGGGGCCGCGAGCCGCCGACGCTCGCCGTCGTGCATCCCTTCTCCGGCCACAACTACGAGCTGCGCTACTGGCTGGCTGCCGCCGGCATCGACCCCGATGGCGATGTCCGCCTCACGGTCCTGCCGCCCTCCATGATGGTGAACGGCATGATCGAGCGGCAGATCGATGGGTTCTGTGCCGGCGAACCCTGGAACTCGCTCGCCGTGGAGGCCGGGGCTGGCGTCATTGCGGTGACCAAGTCGGCCTTGTGGCGCCAAGGGCCGGAGAAGGTGCTGGGCTTGCGGACCGAATTCGCGCAACGCTTTCCCGAACAGACCGCCGCGCTGGTGCGTGCGTTGGCGCAAGCGGCGCAGTGGGCAGGCGAGCCGCGGAATGAGACCGAACTGGCCGCGCTCCTGGCCGATCCCGGCTATCTCGGCACGCCGGCTTCGATCATCGAGCGCGACCTCCAGGGCCGGCTGCTGCGGGTGCCGGGCCAAGCCGTCGAGGTCGTGCCCGACTTCCTGGTCTTCCACCGGTATGCCGCAAACTTCCCCTGGTTGAGCCATGCCCTGTGGTTCTATGCCCAGATGGTGCGCTGGGGTCATGTCGAGCATACGGCGGCCCACGCCGAAACGGCAGGGCGAACTTACCGCCCGGACCTCTACCGGGCGGCTCTGGCCTCCACCGGGGCCGACCTGCCGCGGGCGAGCGCGAAGGTCGAGGGTGCGCTGCAGCATCCGACGCCGGTCGCCTCCCGGTTCGGCACGATGACGCTGGGCCCCGATGGATTCTTCGACGGCCGGCTGTTCGATCCCGATCAACTTGATCAATACATCAGCTCATTTTCCTTCAGGCCGCCAAAACCTGCAAATTAGTTGGGCATCGGTCGCCTACATTTTCTTCTTGCCGCATTGAGCTTCCGTTCTATCCTGAGCTCAGGTGAGAGGAACGATCGTCTCGCCTCGCCTGGGGACCAGTGGCGGTCCATCCGGCATCCCCTCAAATCTGGGCTCAGCCCTGAGGTCCTCGGGGCCTGTGTCAGGCAATGGCGCCGGACCGCTCCATGGCTGGCGGCCCCGATGCGGCGTGCCGGCTGTCGTTCATCCGTTCAGCGGGGTGTTTCATGCCTTCCAACAAAGCCACCAGCATCAATCTTCTGAGCTTCTCGACGCCGCAGATGCGGGCCTTCCACCTGAGCTGGCTCGCCTTCTTCGTATGCTTCTTCGCCTGGTTCGCGGTGGCGCCGCTGATGCCGGTGATCAAGGGCGAGTTTCACCTGACGGCCAATCAGGTCGCCAACATCAACATCGCCGCCGTGGGCATCACCATCCTGGTCCGCCTCTTGGTCGGACCGCTGTGTGATCGCTACGGTCCGCGCCGGACCTATACGGCGCTGCTGGCCCTGGGAGCGGTTCCGGTGGTGGGGATCGCCTTCGCGGATTCCTACACCGGGTTCCTGATCTTCCGGCTGGCCATCGGGGCGATCGGCGCGAGCTTCGTGATCACGCAGTTCCACACCTCGGTGATGTTCGCGCCCAACGTGGTCGGCACCGCCAACGCGACCGTGGGCGGATGGGGCAATGCCGGCGGCGGCGTCACCCAGTCGGTGATGCCCATCCTGCTCGCGGCCATCGTCGGGCTCGGGGTCAGCCAGAGCCTCGGCTGGCGGCTCGCCATGATCGTGCCCGGCGTCATGATGCTGATCGTCGCCGTGCTCTACTGGACGCTGACGCAGGACACGCCCGAAGGCGACATCGTCGACCTGCGAGCCCAGGGCATGGCGATCGAGACCGGCAAGAAGGGCGGCTGGGCGGTGTTCCGTCAGGCCGGCGGCAACTTCCGCACCTGGGTACTGGCGTTCTGCTACGCGGCAAGCTTCGGCATCGAACTCTTCATCCACAACGTCGCCGCCAGCTACTACGTCGACAGGTTCGGGCTGTCGCTGGCGACCGCCGGGTTGGCCGCCGGCAGCTTCGGCTTGCTGGCGCTGTTCGCCCGGGCCCTGGGCGGGCTGTCGTCTGACCGCATGGCCCGCCGCGGCGGCTTGCAGGCACGCACGACCCTGCTCGTGGTGCTGTTGGCCGGCGAGGGCCTGGGCCTCCTGGCCTTCTCGTCCATGACCTCCGTCGGACCGGCGATCGCCGCGATGCTGGCCTTCGGCCTCTTCACCCACATGTCCTGCGGTGCCATCTACGCGCTGGTTCCCTTCGTCGACCGCCGGGCGCTCGGCGGGGTCACCGGGATCGTCGGCGCGGGAGGCAACGTCGGCGGGGTGGCGGCGGGCTTCCTGCTCAAGGGCGTCGGCGGCTTGCCCCAGACCCTCTTCATCATCGGCTGCTGCGTTCTGGCGACGGCGGCGTGTGCCGCCCTGGTGCGGTTCTCCGTGCGGCACCGGGATGCGGAACGTATGCTCTACGACGCCGCGGTGGCGCAGCGGAATGCAACCCGGAGCGGCAGCGTGGCTGTCGCCAACGCCGCCTGATGGCCGCCGCGCGCCTCGTCGTCATCGGCAATGGCATGGCGGCCGGCCGGGCCATGGAGGAACTCTTCGCCCGGGCGCCCGGGCGCTATGACGTGACCGTCTTCGGAGCGGAACCCCGGGTCAATTACAACCGCATCATGCTCTCGCCCGTGCTGTCGGGCGAGGCGGCCTTCGAGGACATCCTGATCCACGACGAGGCCTGGTACCAGCGCCACGGCGTGACCCTGCACCGCGGTCGCGAGATCGTCGCCATCGACCGGGAGGCCAAGACCGTGACGGCGCGGGACGGCATGGTGGTTCCCTATGATACGCTGCTGATCGCCACCGGTTCGTCGCCCTTCATCGTGCCGATCCCCGGATCGTCGCTTCCCGGCGTGCGGGTCTACCGCGACCTCGACGATGTCTTGGCCATGCGGGAAGCGGCCCGCCGCGGCGGCAAGGCCGTGGTGATCGGTGGCGGCCTGCTGGGCCTGGAAGCCGCGGCCGGGCTCGCGATGCGGGGCATGCAGGTCACCGTGGTGCATCTCATGCCGACCCTGATGGAGCGGCAGCTCGACGCCGAGGCGGGGCTCATGCTGCAGCGGACCCTGGAGGCGCGCGGCATCGCGGTGCGTTGCTATGCCAGCACCACCGCCATCCTCGGCGTCGACCGGGTGGAGGGCATCCGCTTCGCCGACGGCAGCGAACTCGCGGCCGACCTGCTCGTCATGGCGGTCGGCATCCGCCCCAACGCTGCGCTCGCCAGGGCCGCAGGGCTCGACGTGAAGCGCGGCGTGCTGGTCGACGACGGCCTGCGCACCAGCGACCCGTCGATCCTCGCGCTCGGCGAGTGCGTCGAGCATCGCGGCCAATGCTACGGCCTCGTGGCCCCGCTCTACGCCATGGCCGGAATCGTGGCGGCCCGGCTCGCCGGCGATGCCGAGGCCGTCTACGAAGGCTCCGTCACCGCGACCAAGCTCAAGGTCACGGGCATCGACCTGTTCTCCGCCGGCGACTTCGCCACCGGCGATGACCGCGACGAGATCGTGCTGCGCGACCCCGCCCGGCAGGTCTACCGCCGTCTGGTGCTGCGCGACGGGCGCCTGCTGGGGGCGGTGCTCTATGGCGACACGGAGGACGGCGCCTGGTTCTTCGATCTCGTGCAACGCCATGACGATGTGGCGGCGCTGCGCGACGGCCTGATCTTCGGCCAAGCCTACGCCGATACCGCGATGCTGGCCTCCATGGGCGCGAGCAGAACAGCGGCCAGGACGCCCGACGAGCGAAAGGTGGCCTGATGGACCGCGCGGGACGCTCGGATCATCGGTCGGGCGCTCCCGAGGAGGAATGCGGGCCGCCCGGCCAGGACCAGGCCGTCGAGGCGCTGGAGCGCTCGGGGCCTCGGGCCGCGCCCGAGGCCCGCACCGTCAACACGACCTGTCCCTATTGCGGGGTGGGTTGCGGCGTGCTGGCCGATGTCGCCGGCGATGGGACCGTCTCGGTGCGGGGTGATCCCGACCATCCGGCCAATTACGGACGGCTCTGTTCCAAGGGCGCCGCGCTGGCCGAAACGCTGTCGCTCGACGACCGGCTGCTCTATCCGGAGGTGGATGGCGCGCGGACGGACTGGGACACGGCGCTCGACCGCGTCGCGAGCCGCTTCTCGCGGGCCATCGCCGAGCATGGCCCTGACTCGGTCGCCTTCTACGTCTCCGGCCAGCTGCTGACCGAGGACTATTACGTCGCCAACAAGCTGATGAAGGGGTTCATCGGCTCGGCCAATATCGACACCAATTCCCGGCTTTGCATGTCGTCCTCGGTGGCCGGGCACAAGCGGGCCTTCGGGGCCGACACGGTGCCAGGGACCTATGCGGATCTGGAGGAGGCCGATCTCGTGGTCCTGGTGGGCTCCAATCTAGCCTGGTGCCACCCGGTCCTCTTCCAGCGCATGATGGCGGCCCGCGAGGCGCGAGGCATGCGCCTCGTCGTGATCGACCCGCGGCGGACGCCAACGGCCGAGCAGGCCGACCTCCACCTGCCCATCCGGGCCGACGGGGATGTGGCGCTGTTCAACGGCCTTCTGCGCCATCTGGCCGGGAGCGTGGCGGACCCTGACTTCGTGAACGCCCACACGAGCGGCTTCCCGGAGGCGCTCTCGGCGGCCTCGGCGCTCGACGAGGGCGCGGTCGCGCGCGCCACAGGCCTGACCCGGGCCGAGATCGTCACGTTCTACGGCCTGTTCGCGTCCACCGAGCGCGTCGTCACGGTGTTTTCCCAAGGCGTCAACCAGTCGGTCTGCGGCACCGACAAGGTCAACGCCATCATCAACTGCCACCTCGTGACCGGCCGTATCGGACGGCCCGGCATGGGGCCGTTCTCGATCACCGGCCAGCCCAATGCCATGGGGGGCCGCGAAGTCGGCGGGCTCGCGAACCAGCTCGCGGCCCATCTCGAGATCGACGACCCGGTGCATCGCGGTCTCGTGCGCGGCTTCTGGAATGCGCCGCGGATGGCGACGCAGGGCGGCCTCAAAGCCGTCGATCTGTTTCGCGCCGTGGCGGATGGGCGCATCAAGGCGCTCTGGATCATGGCCACCAACCCGGTCGACAGCATGCCGGAGGCCGACGGCGTGCGGCAGGCCTTGGCGCGCTGCCCCTTCGTGGTGTGCTCCGACGTCATCCGGCATACCGACACCACCGGCCTCGCGCATGTGCTGCTGCCCGCCGCGGCCTGGGGCGAAAAGGACGGAACGGTCACCAATTCCGAGCGGCGCATCACCCGGCAGCGATCCTTCCTGCCTCTTCCCGCCGAGGCCAGGCCCGACTGGTGGATCGTCGGCCAGGTGGCGGGCCGCATGGGATTCGAAGGCGGTTTCGGGTTCGACACGGCCGCCGCCATCTTCAAGGAGCACGCGATGCTCTCGACGCTTGGCAATGGCAGCACCCGCGATTTCGACATCGACAACCTCGCCGACCTCGGCTTCGACGAATACGAGGAGATGGAGCCGGTGCAATGGCCGGTCCGTGCCGGCGAGACGCCCGGCGTGCGCCGCTTCTTCGGAGCGGGCCAGTTCTTCACTCCCGACGGCCGGGGCCGCTTCATCCCGATCAGTGCGCCCGAAGCGCGGGCCGTCGAGCCGGCCTATCCGCTCACCCTCAACACCGGCCGCATCCGCGACCAGTGGCACACCATGACGCGCACGGGGAAATCCGTGCGGCTTTCGGCGCACCTTCCCGAGCCCACCGTAGCGCTGCACCCCGACGACGCCCGCGAGCACGGCATCGGCACGGGGGAACTCGCGATCTGCGAAAGTCCCTCCGGCCGGGTGGTGGGGCGCGCCGAGATCGGCCCGGAGCAAACCCGCGGCACGGTCTTCGTGCCCATGCACTGGACCGACCAGTTCGCCAGCGCCGGCCGGGTGGACGCGCTCATTCCGGGCCGGACCGACCCGGTCTCGGGCCAGCCCGCGTCCAAGACGGCGCCGGCGCGCGTCAGGCCTTTTGCGGCGCAATGGTACGGCTTCGCCGTGACCCGGCGCCGGCCGGCGGTCGCAGGCCAGGATTATTGGGCGATCGCCCGCGTCGCCGATGGCTTTCAGACCGAGCTCGCCGGCCTCGCGTGCCCCGCCGACTGGCAGGCCTTCGGCAGGACGCTGCTCGGAATCGGCGACCGGGGGGCGCGCCTGATCACCTACGACGATCCTCGGAGTGGCCAGCACCGGCTGGCGGTGTTTCGTGACGGCCGGCTCGATGCGGCTCTCTTCATATCACCGAAGCCGCTTGGCCTCGCCCGTGCCTTCGTAGCTGCGGCGCTCGCCGAAGCCACGAGCGAAGCCGACGGCCTGCGTCTCCTGGCCGGCCGCCCCGGCGCCGGGCGGACCGATCGCGGCGAGACCATCTGCGCCTGCTTCCAGGTCGGCCTCAACCAGATCCGGGCGGCCATCGCCGACGGTGGTTGCGTCACCGTCGCGGAGGTCGGAGCCGCGCTGAAGGCCGGCACCAACTGCGGCTCGTGCCGGCCGGAGATCCAGCGCCTTCTGAAGCGCATGGAAGGATCAGGCCCGTGAAACGCAACGACTAATACCAACCTGCGCTGATCATGACGGGTTTGCCCAGGCTCGCAGTCCGATGGACG
>CAXSEU010000072.1:0-7849 GCA_964236485.1 uncultured Lichenihabitans sp.
CATGGACGAGGCGAACGCATTCGCCGTCCTTTAGATCGATGGCGGGAAACAGGATCAAGGCTGCCACCGGAGGAAGTTGCTGATGAGGGCGAGGCCGAGCCGCAGCCGCGGGTCGGGATGCCGGAAGGAGAGCCGGGCCACCGCCACGAGCACCAGCACCGCGACGACGCCATGGACCAGCGTGGCGGCGCCGGAGGGCAGGCCGATGCCGATGCAGAAGGCGAAGATCGAGGTCATGCGGTGCATCGGATAGGCGCCGGCCGCCATCAGCCGCCCGGCGTCCGGCACGGCACGCAGGAACGCGGTGAACACTGTCGTGCCGAAGATCGCGAGGCTGAGGCCGGTCAGCGCCGCCGCGCCGCAGGCCGCCGCGACGAGCACGGTCCAGCGCCGCTGCAGGACGAGGACGATCGGCACCAGGGGGATGAGATGCGGCTTGATGGCCATGACCGCGAGGCACAGGCCGGACCGCAGCTGTTCGCGGTCGAGGAGGAAACGGGCCGCCACGGCGATCACGCCGGCCGAGAGAAGCCCGTTCTGGCCGCAGCGAAGGTTCAGCACGATGCTCACCACGGAAGCCAGCATCACCGGCCATCGGCCTTCCGGTTCGAGGCGCCCGGTGCCCCAAAGATAGAGCCCGAGGGTCGCCGTGGCGAACAGCAGGTAGGCCACCCCGAGCGGCAAGGCGGCGAGCCCCGCCACCACGATGCCGAAGGGCGGCGGGTATGACCAGGGCATGAAGACGGCACGCCCACCAAGCGCCTGTTCGAGCCCCAGCATGACAGACCAGTGGTAGGCTTCGGCGAAGCGGCCGGACCATATCAGTTGTCCGGCGAGGTAGAAGGCGTGGAAATCGACGATGTCGGCGCGGCCTTCCGAGCGGCCGGCGGCGCCGACGATGTTCACGAGGCCGGTGAGGAGCACGGCCGCGAGCACGAGGCCGAAGACGATCCTGATGAGGCGAGAGACGCGGATGTCCGGCGGCATGAGGCTCCCTTACAAGGAGAATCATCCCACCACGCAAAGCCGAAGGTTTCGCTAAGAGTCAGTTTGACAACTCCGTTTCCTCATCCCGAGCCGGCCGCTACGCGGCCGCGTCGAAGGACGGCAGGCGTCAGCCGTGCTTCGAGACGGTCCTCGCGGCCCTCCTCAGCATGAGGGTCACCAGTTTCCAAACAGATTTTAGGGCGGCCCGGCACCTACTTCGCCGGCCGTCTGCCGAAGTCGGGTGCGGCGGTCTCCTGGCCTTCCGCCACGATGGAGCGACGGATCGCCCGTGTCCGGGTGAAGAGATCGAACAACCCATCGCCATCGCCCCAGCGCACCATCCGCTGCAATCCAGCCAGGTCCTCGCTGAAGCGGCCCAGCATCTCGAGCACGGCGTCGCGGTTGTTGAGGAAGACGTCGCGCCACATGGTGGGATCGGACGAGGCGATGCGGGTGAAATCGCGAAAGCCCCCGGCCGAGAACTTGATCACTTCCCGGTCCGTCACCTCTTCGAGATGGGCCGCCGTGCCGACAATATTGTAGGCGATGAGGTGCGGCACATGGCTGGTGATGGCGAGGACGAGGTCATGATGCGAGGGCGTCATCACGTCGACCTTGGCGCCGAAGCCGAGCCAGAGGTCACGGACGCGCTCGACCGCTGCCTCGCTCGACCGCGCGCAGGGCGTCAGGATGCACCAGCGGTTCTCGAACATTTCGGCAAAGCCCGCGTCCGGGCCGGAGAACTCGGTTCCCGCCACAGGATGCGCCGGCACGAAGAAGGTGCCCGGCGGCAGGTGCGGCGACACCACTTCCACGACCGAGGCCTTGACGGAGCCGACATCCGATAGGATGGCGCCTGGCCGAAGGTGCGGCGCGATCTCGGCCGCCACCGTGCCGAACGCGCCGACCGGCACGCAGAGCACCACATGGTCGGCCTCGCGCACAGCCTCGGCCACGTCGTCGGCGACGTAGTGCGCCATGCCGAGTTCCCTCGCCCGGGCGCGGACCGCCGAAGAGGCGTCATAGGCCACCACGCGCCTCGCGCCGCCGCCCCGGCGGGTCGCCCAGGCGATGGCGGACCCGATGAGCCCGATGCCGATGATGTCGAGCGTGCCGAAAACCGGCTAGGCGGCCCCGGCGGTTTCGGGCTCAGCCACCGCGACTCTCCATGAACCGCGCCAGCGTCTCGACCACGAGGCGATTGGCCTCCTCGGTGCCGACCGTCAGCCGCAGGCAATCGGGCAGTCCGTAGGCGGAGACGCCCCGCAGCACGAGGCCATTGTGAAGCAGGAAGGCATCCGCCTCGGCGGCGGTACGGCCCGCCTGTTCGGGGAAGCGCAGGAGCAGGAAATTGCCCGCGCTCGGAACCACCGCGATGCCGAGCCCGCAAAGGGCGCTCGCCAGCCAGGGTAGCCAGCGGTCGTTGTGCGCCAGCGACGCCTCGAGGTGGCCGGCATCCTCCACCGCCGCGATGCCGGCCTCGATGGCCGGCCCGTTGACGTTGAACGGCCCCCTGATGCGGTTCATCGCGTCGCATACGACCTCGGGCGCGTAGCACCAGCCGATCCGCAGGGACGCCAGCCCGTGGATCTTCGAGAAGGTCCGCGTCATGACGACGTTCTCGCTCGTTGACGCGAGCTCCTGGCCCGACGAATAATCGTTGGACCGGGCATATTCGGCGTAGGCCGCATCGAGCACCAGCAGCACGTCGGGCGGCAAGCCGGCGTGCAGGCGCTTGATCTCGGCGAACGGCAGGTAGGTGCCGGTCGGGTTGTTGGGATTGGCCAGGAAGACGATGCGAGTCCGCGGGCCGACCTTCCCCAGGATGGCATCGACGTCAGCCGTGAGGTCTCGTTCGGCCGCCACGACGGGCGTGCCACCGGCGGCCTGGATGGCGATCTTGTGCACCAGGAAGCCATGCGTCGTGACGATGCCCTCCTGGCCGGGCCCGATGAACGCATAGGCGACGAGGCTCAGGAGGTCGTCCGAGCCGCAGCCGCAGACGACCCGCGCCGCGTCCAGCCCGTAGCGCCGCGCAATCGCCTCACGCAGCCGCAGCGCGGAGCCGTCCGGGTAGAGGTCGAGCTTTCCGGCGGCCCTCTGAAAGGCCGCGATGGCGCGCGGCGAAGGGCCGAGCGGCGTTTCGTTCGAGGAGAGCTTGTGGGTCCGCACGCCCGGCGCGGCGGTGCTTTTTCCGGGCACGTAAAGGTCGATGTCGGTGATGCCGGGACGCGGCACGGGAAGCGGCGAAACGATGGACATGAGCGAACCCGAAGGTCTTGAGACAAATGGCGGTCAGCCTGCGGCCGAGGCTGGTGGCATGGCCGCGAGATCGAGCCGCGCGGCGTGGCTGCCGACCTCCGTCAGGCGGACATCCATGCCGGGCGCCAGGGTGGCTTCGATGCGGTGAGGTTCGACATCGCCCGGCAGAGCCAGCAGCAGCGACAGGCCGATCGCGTCGGCCGCCTCGATGACGATCTCACCGCCGAGCCCCGTGACGGCATCGGCGAAGCCGGGGCGCCACCGGTCCACGGAAGCCGCGTAGAGGATCACCTCGCGGGACGCGGTCGCGGCCGTCGACCGGGCGATGACGAGAACCGGCATGCCGGCCGGATGGTGGGGACGCTCCACGAAGGGCAGCCGGGCGATGATCTTGGGGGCGTGTTCCGCCGTGAGCTTGCGCCACCACGCTCCCGAGGCGGCGCCGCTCTCGATGCGGATCAGGCCGAGGCTGCCCGGCGCGCTCTCGAAGGCGTCGATGACGGCGCGGGGATCGTCATGCGGCACGAGCGGAACCGTGAAGCCGAAGTGAAACCGCGCGACATCGCGCATGGCGGTGTCGCCGCCGGAGCGGTCGGCGTGGACCGCATAGGGCGCCTGGACATAGGTGAAGGTGGAGATGATGACCCGCCAGATGCTTTCCACCGTGTCGAGCGGCAATTCGCCCCGATGACGTTCCAGAAGGTGGCGCATCATGGTGGCCTCGCGCTCGGGCCGAAAGGCCGAGCCGCCGCCGGCCCGCGCCTTGGCGGCGATGATCCGGTCGATGATCGACCCGCGCTCCATCAGCAACCCGTGCATGGCCGCGTCGATCCGGTCGATCTCGACGCGTAGATCGTTCAGGGTCTCGGGCGCGGGGAGGGTCATCGAGGCGGCGCTGATCCGGCAGGGGGTGGGAGCGGTCGGCCCCTTACTAGCGGCGGCGGGCCCGCGTGGCAAAGGCTTGTGCCGATCGAACCCGATCGCCGGCCGTGGCATTCCGGTCACGCCGGGCCGATCCGTAGCCGCCTGGCGCACGGGAGCGAACACGGCCCTTGATCCGACTCGAACACCTGTAGGATATTGCTCCATTCGTAGGATAGAACGAGCCTGCCGATGCCGCGCAACGCCATCCTCTACAACCCCTTCGCGGTGCCGGCTTCGGGCGTACGCCTGTTCTATCCTGCCGGCGCGGCGCTCCTGGCGGCGATGACGGCGATGACGGTGGCGGCGGCGCTGCCCGATCCCTGGTCCACGCCCGGGACGCCCGTGGCCCTGACGAGCGGCGGAAAGTTCGCGGCCCGCATCCCCGGCCTCGATGCCGCCGCGGCGGATGGGGCCGGGCCCTCGCCCGTCGCGCTCCCCCGGGCCGATCATGCCGCAGCCGATTGGTTCTTCCTCGACGCGGGAACCCTGCGCCGGAGCGAGGTGCCGAGCGCCAAAGCGAGGCTCGTTCCCGCAGGGGCCGGACGACGACCCCGGCACCGGACCGACGGCCGCGGCGCCGCTGGCACCATCGCGGCGGCATCGATGGGTGCCCTGTGGTCGGCCGGCACGCAACCGTTCAGACCCGATGACGGCATCATGCACGATGTCTCGTCTGCCGCCCAAGCGGTCTGGTCCGTGACGGCATCGGCCGGCGAATCGCTGCTGTCCCGCCTTTTGCCGCAGTGAAATCGCTTGGCCGGTAGTGAGGTCGGATCACGCCCCGCCGAGGCGACGCGACGGGCACTGATGAGTGCGGCCCTGTGGGTTTTCGCCGAGCACGGCTACGAGGCGGCGTCGGTCCGGGAGATCACCGGGCGAGCCAAGGTCAACCACGGCGCGATCACCTACCATTTCGGCGGCAAGGAGGCGCTGTATCGCGAAGTCCTGCGCAGCGTACGCGAAACGTTGAGCGCACAACCGCTGATCAGTCTGGCAAGCATGGAGGACCACGAACCCGCCGCGGCCCTGCGCCTGTTCATCCGCCAGACGCTGGCTCCCCTGGCCGAAGCCGCTCGCGTCCGACGCTCGCTCCGCGTCTTCGCCTGGGAACAGCTCAAGCCGACCAAGGTCCGACAGCGCCTCAGCCGGGAGGAACCCTTCCCCACCGTGCTGCTCGCCCGTGCGGTCGTTCGCCGCCTGATGCCGCGGGCGGACGAGCGAACCCTCGGCATTGCCACGGCCTGGTTGTTGGGACAGACCTTCACATTCCTCCGCGACGGTGAATGGTTGGCGGAACCTCCCTTCAGCCTCGCCCTCGATCGCGCCGGGGTCGCGGTCATCGCCGAGACGCTCGCCGATCTCAGTCTCAACGGCCTCGTCAACCTGTCTTCATCGTAATGAAAGAACACCCCGGGGCGGACTTGTGACTCCTGTTCCAGGGGGCCATATTCCAATCTGCCGGGCCGGATCGTTCCTGGCTAAGCTCCGGTTCCTAGGATAGAACTCGACCCATAGGAGATGTATCCCGATGTCCGACTTTGACCGCAATGCAACGCTGCGCTACGGCGGGCGTGCAGGCCAAGCCGGCTTGGCCGTCGACCAAGGCCTGCGTTCCTACATGCTCGGGGTCTACAACAACATGGTGCTCGGCCTGGCCGTCACCGGGTTGGTAGCCTTGGGCACCAAGATGCTGACCTTGACCTCGGATCCGAGCCAGGCGGTGGCCCGGTTCCATAACACCTATCTGACGAGCCTCGGCGCGTCGCTGTATCTCAGCCCCCTCAGATATGTGGTGATGCTGGCGCCTTTGGCGTTCGTCATGTTCCTGTCGTTCCGGATCGACCGCATGTCGGCTGCCTCGGCACGCAACATGTTCCTGGCCTTTGCGGCGACCATGGGTCTGTCGCTCTCGTCGATCCTGCTGGTCTATACGGGTCAGTCGGTCGCGCTGGCGTTCTTCCAGACGGCCGTCGCCTTCGGGGGCTTGAGCCTTTACGGCTATACGACGAAGCGGGACCTGTCGCCGATCGGCTCGTTCCTGATCATGGGCGTCTTCGGCCTCGTGATCGTGGGCCTGGTCAACATCTTCGTCCAGAGTTCCGCCTTGCAGATCGGCATTTCGGTCCTTGCCATCCTGATCTTCTCGGGACTGACGGCGTGGGACACGCAGAGCATCAAGGAGATGTATTTCGTCAGCGACTCGCAGGAGGTCGCGGCCAAGAAGTCGATCAACGGCGCATTGAGGCTGTACCTCGACTTCATCAACATCTTCACGGCATTGATCCAGCTGACGGGCGACCGCCGCTAAGCGCCGGCCACCGCCGCTCGGCAAACGAAACCCCGGAGCGATCCGGGGTTTTTCGTGTCGCGGGTTCCTCACACCACGATGAGCTTAGGTTTGTGGTCGAGGACCTGCAGCACGCGACGCAGTTCGATGCCGCGCTTGAGGACGAGCCCGGTCGAGGCGACGACCGCGTAGAGTCCCTGCTTACGGGCCAGCGCGGGATCCTTTTCGACCCGGAAGAGCGGCACTTCGGACGCCCGGCGATAGATGCTGAAGACCGCCTTGGATGGCGTGAAGTCGATGGCATAGTCCTTCCACTCGCCCTCCGCGACCCGCCGGCCGTAGACGTTGAAAATCTCGCGCAACTCGTGGCGATCGAACGAAACGATCCGCCCTCCCAAGGCCTTGCCACCTGCCGTATGCGGGCGCGTGAATTCCGCGACCGTACCCCGAACCTCGCGTGGATCGTTGCCGTGCGTTATATCGGGCGTATCGGCATCACTCATCGATCAGGCCTCCGTCTTGGCTCAAGCATCCCGCAACGTTCGGTGCCTTTCAAGGTAAGCCGCCGCGACACGACAGCTAGAGCGGTCCTACGATTTCCAAGTTTCGCCGCGATGCGGCCCCGGGCGCGCCGCACTGCACCATGAAGAACAAGACGTTGTTCGTGGGTTCATGCCTGTCCTGGTTCGTCAGCCCCCCAGCCCCCTGGGATATGCGCGGGTGCCCGACGCTCGTTCGCGAGCGCGAACAACATGCGGACCGGCAGTGAGCGCAAGCTCCTGCCGGTCTTTTTTTGCCCGCGCGCCAGCTTGCATCCTCAACGGTCAGGCTCGATATGAGGGCGGATCGGGGCGGGAGTTCGGCTGACCGGGCACTGCCGGCCATGGAGGCCCAGCGCGGATCCGACGCACCGATCCGATCCTATCCACACCGGCGTCAAGGAGACGCGTAACCATGAGCGAAGCCGAAACCGCGACCGCGCCCCTTTCGAACGAAGGAGCCGCGCCGGAGACCCGCGCTTTCCAGGCCGACGTGGCTCGCCTCCTCGAATTGATGGTGCATTCGGTCTATTCCGAGCGCGAAATTTTCATCCGCGAACTGATCTCCAACGCCGCCGATGCCTGCGAGAAGCTCCGCTACGAAGCCATCGCGCGGCCGGACCTGACCTCGGACGGCGAGGGGTTCACGATCCGGGTGCTGATCGACAAGGAGGCCAAGACGCTGGCCGTCGTCGACAACGGCATCGGCATGAGCCGAGCCGATCTCGATGCGGCGCTCGGCACCATCGCCAGTTCCGGCACGAAGGCCTTCCTGGACCGGATCGGCAGCGAGGCGGCGGCCGAGAGCGGCGAGCGCCACAGGCACAAGTCCGAGAAGCTGATGTTCTGC
>CAXSEU010000072.1:7859-11297 GCA_964236485.1 uncultured Lichenihabitans sp.
GGCGGCCGAGAGCGGCAACCTGATCGGCCAGTTTGGCATCGGCTTCTACTCCGCTTTCATGGTCGCCGACGAGGTCGTGGTCGACACACACCGGGCAGGATCCGACGAAGCCTGGCGCTGGGTGAGCGACGGCAAGGGTGCCTACGAGGTGTCCGCGCTTCCCCTGGCGGAGGCGCCCTCGCGGGGTACCCGCGTGACCCTCCACCTGAACGACGCCTCATCGGAGTTCCTCGAACCCCGTCGGATCGAGAGCCTCGTCAAGCAGCACTCCGGTGCCATTCCGGTGCCGATCGAACTCGTCGAGGCGCCGGGCGGCGAGGCCCGTCGGCTGACTGACGGCGCCGCGCTGTGGGCGAAACCGAAGGGCGACATCACGCCCGAAGACTATACGGAGTTCTACCGAGGCCTTGCGAACCAGTTTGACGAGCCGGCCCTGACGGTGCACTGGCGGGCCGAGGGGCGGCACGAATATACCGTCCTCGCCTTCGTGCCGGGTTCGAAACCCTTCGACCTCTTCGATCCGCAGCGGAAGGGCCGCGCCAAGCTCTATGTTCGGCGGGTCCTGATCTCGGACGAGGCGGACCTCCTGCCCGGCTGGCTGCGTTTTGTGCGGCTCGTCGTCGACACCGCGGATCTTCCGCTCAACGTGTCTCGCGAACTCGTTCAGCAGAGCCCCGTTTTCGCGGCCATCCGCAAGGGCGTCACGAGCCGGATGATCGCGGAGTTGACCAAGCTCGCCGAGAACGATGCGGAGAAGTTTGGAAAAGTGTGGGAAAATTTCGGGCCGGTCCTCAAGGAGGGCCTCTATGAGGATCCGGAGCGGCGCGACACCCTGTTCAAGATGGCGCGCTTCGCCTCGTCCAAACATCCCGACGGCGGCCGCACCCTCGCCCAGTATGTCGCCGACCTCAGGCCGAACCAGACGGCGATCTACTACCTCCTCGGCGAGGATGGCAAGCGGCTGATCGCGAGCCCGCAGCTCGAAGGGTTCCGGGCCCGCGGCATCGAAGTTCTGCTGCTTCCGGATGCGGTCGATGCCTTCTGGGTTTCGAGCGCCGTGGGGTTCGACGGCAAGCCGTTCAAGTCCGTTACGCAAGGCGCGGCCGACATCAAGGCCATTGCCCTCGCGGATGGGGTCGAGCCTCCCGCCTCCGGGGACGTCGGGCCGAAAATCGCAACCCTGATGGCCTTCATGAAGCAGACCCTCACCGATGCGGTCGAGGACGTGCGCGCCTCCGACCGGCTTTCCGAGAGCCCCGCCTGCCTCATCGCGCCGGAATATGGTCCCGACCGGCGGCTGGAGCGCATCCTGTCCCAGCACGGCAAGCTCGGCGGTGCCGTGACGAAACCGGTGCTGGAGATCAACCCCACCCACCCGCTGGTGACGGCCCTCGGCGACATGTTCGCGGCGCCCGAACAGCATGGCATGGTCGAGGATTCGGCCTGGCTCCTCTACGACGAGGCCCGCATCATGGACGGCGAGATGCCCGCCGATGCCTCGGCCTTCGCGGGGCGTCTCCGCCGGCTGATGGAACGGGCGGCCGGCTGAACTCACGATTGGACGAGGCCCGGCTTGCGTCTGACGTCCGACGAACGGGACATGGCGGCCGGTCTCGGCGGCAAGGCTGCGGCCTTCGCCATGACGGTGCTGCGCCGCTTCGGCGAGGCGGTCGGTGCGCCCCACCTGCTCGCCATCAGGCAGGCCCATGTCGATGGCTGTCTCTACCATGGCGAGGTCAGTCTCGACTTCGTCGAGCGGCTCGTCGCCGGGGGCGGACGTGTCAAGGTGCCGACGACCCTCAACGTCGGTTCGATGGACCTGCTCCATCCCGAATTGATCGGCGGCGGCGCGCCGGAACGGTCCGCCGGGCGTCGCCTGATGGAAGCCCATGTCGAACTCGGCTGCGCGCCGAGCTTCACCTGCGCGCCCTACCAGACATCGTCGCGGCCAGTGTTCGGCGACCAGATCGCGTGGGGCGAGTCCAACGCCATCGTGTTCGCCAATTCGGTGATCGGCGCGCGGACCAATCGGTACGGGGACTTCATCGACCTGTGCTGCGCCATGACGGGGCGCGCACCGGCCTTCGGGCTGCACCTCGACGAGCATCGGGTCGGAGAGGTGCTGTTCCGCTTGTGCGGCTTGTCGGACCGGGCGCCATCCGACGCGCTTTACGTGGCGGTCGGCCACGTGGTCGGTGAACGCTCGCGCGGCCGGGTGCCGGTCATCGAGGGATTGCCACCACCCCGCTCGGAGGACCAGTTGAAGGCCCTCGGAGCCGTCGCGGCCTCCTCCGGCTCCGTCGGGCTGTTCCACGCGCTCGGCATCACGCCGGAAGCGGCGACGCTGCGCGAGGCCTGCGGCGGCGTCGAGCCCGGCGAGGTCCTGGACATTACCGAGGCCGACCTGCGCCGGGCGCTGGCGGGTCTCTCCACGGCGCCCGAGGGCGCCGCGATCAGCGCCGTAAGTCTCGGCACCCCGCACTTCTCCCGCGCCGAGTTCGACACCCTGATGCCCCTCCTCGCGGGCTTCAGGGCCGCGCCGGGCGTCGACCTCTACGTCAACACCAGCCGCGAAACGGCGGCGGCCCTGGCCGATGCCGGACAGCTGGCGACGATCGAGGCGGCGGGCCTGACAGTGGTCACCGACACGTGCACCTACGTCACCACAATGCTGCGCAGGATCGAAGGCGTGGTGATGACGAATTCGGGGAAATGGGCGCATTACGCGCCTGGCAATATCGGGGTCGAGGTCGCCTTCGGGGCACTCGAGGATTGCATCGCCTCGGCAGCGGCCGGGCGCGTGGTTCGGCGGGCGCCATGGTGACGCTGGCCGCCGCCTGCCTGGTCGAAGGGGAAGCCGAGGGCCGGCTGACGCTGTGGTCGACGCCCTTGAGCTTCTGGGGCGGTCTCGACGCGCGGGACGGCCGGGTGATCGACCGCTCCCACCCGGCGTTCGGCGAGATCGTCGCGGGCCGCGTCCTGGCCATGCCGGCGGGACGCGGATCGAGTTCCGCGAGCTCCGTTCTGGCCGAGGCGATCCGGCGTGGCACGGCACCGGCCGGCATCATCCTCGCCGCGCCCGACCCGATCATCGCGGTCGGAGCCATCGTGGCGCAGTTGCTCTACGGCAGGGTGTGCCCGGTTCTGGTCTGCTCGGACGAGGATTTCAGCCGCCTGCGGGCTGGAGCGACAGTGCGCGTCGTTTCGCGGGCCGCCGGCTCCACGATCGATGTCGGAACAGGGGCGCGCCGTCGAGATCCCGCGGGCGAAAGCGCCAACGTCACACTGCGATAACGGACCTGCATGTCCCTGACTGATCCGAGTTCGACACCTTCCCCGGCGCGTCGGACATCGGGGTGGCGCGAGCTTTGGCTGAAGGAGGACTGGTGGGCCATCTATCTCGGCCTTGGGCTGGTTATCCTCGGCGTCATGCTCTTC
>CAXSEU010000073.1:0-7748 GCA_964236485.1 uncultured Lichenihabitans sp.
GTCGAGCCGGGGCCCAGTCAACACCGTGGCGGGCGTCGCTGCGGCGCCGGGCCCGGCCTGACCGTGGGTTCCCTGGCTGAACTGGCGGCGTGGCTGGGCCACGCCCGCTACCTGGAGCAGCGCTGCTTCGAGGTGCAGGGAGGATGGGTGGCGGACACGCCCGAGCCCGAGGTCAAGGCCGCCCCGGCGGAAGAGCCACGCCGCATCCTTCCGAGCCTGATCGAGCCGGAGACCGGTCGCGGGTCCCTGATCGAGGAAGGACAGGGCGGCCTGGCGGAACGGCGGCCCGGCCGCGTGGGCCGGCCGCGAAAGTCGAAGCCGACTTCGCCCGTGGCCGATGATCCATCCGGAAACCGGGCAGACGCGGGTCCGGCGGCGGTCGCTCCGCCGGCGGCGAGCGCTTTCCCCGCGGCGGAGAACAGCACGCCGAACACCGGGCAGACCTCGTCGGCTGGCGCCCCATCGATGGCGGCTGCAAACGGCAGAACCCGCCTTCGGGATCGCTCTTCCATCCTTGCCCGCTACGTTCTCGGCACGCAGTCGGCGCCGGGCGAGCGCTGGAACCGGTCGACACGTCGGCAGAGACGCGGCGCCGAGTGAGACTTGCAGCCCTGCCGTGTCAGGGCTTGGATCCATCGACGAGCTGCAGAAACTCTTCGAGTGCCACGATCCTCACCTGCGGCACGGCGATCGATTGCAGATCTTCGCGCTTTCGCAGCAGGCGGCCATCGTGCGTGATGAAGAACCGGCAGCCGGCCTCCGCCGCCTGCGATAGGTGCACGGCGTCGGCCTCGTGCCTGCCCGGCTGGGCGTTGCCGCGGAGGATGGCCCGGACCTGAATGCGTGCGATATGCTGTGCCGCCGTCAAAGGACGGTACCGGCGCTGATCGTCTCCCGACAAACGCGCAACTTCGCGCAAGGCCTCGGCGCCCGGCGTATGCAGGACTTCCGCCGCGACGCCGGGACCCACGCGGCACTTCAGCATGCCGGACCTGACGAAGGACAGGAACCGCTCCACAGCCTCGTCGCGGCTGCCCTTGCGATCGAGCGCGTTGGCGTCCAGGCCGACAAGCGACGATAGAGGGTCCGGCGGATGATCCTCGTCGGCGTGCACATGACCCGCCAAGGCGGACTCCTTCTCGGCCACAGCGCGGGTCAAGGACAAAGCGGCCGTCCGCGCCTGGTGGGCGCGGGGAACCTAGGGTTACTGCAGGCCCGCCAATTGCTCCTTCAAGGCACGATCCGCCATCATGTGGATAGATGGCATGTCGATCGAGGTGCGGGCCTGGCGGCGCCCGATTTCCTGCTGCACGCGATGCCAATGGCCGGCATTTCGGGTCGGCAGAAGGCCCGCATCTTCGCGCCAGGACATCTCGCCGGCCGCCGAGAAGGCCTGTTCGCCGAATTCTCGGATCATTCGCGCGGCGTCTTGATCGGCGGCGGCTTTCGCGCCCCGCCGTCGGAAGATCGTCAGCATGCACCTCTCCTGGAGGAGTTTGATCATCAGGCCGTTACTTTTGTGTTTCTTGAGAATGCATGGAGTTTAGTTGGATCGCAAGTAGAAGATGGCATAAAGGTGAAGACGGAAGGTTAGCGGCTGCGGTTAATCACAGGCTTCCGCGGCGTCCGATCGGGCGAGCAACTGCCCATCGCGATCGAACAGGACCGTGTCGACGCTGAGATCGCTTCGGCCCAGGGCTTCGACGGCTGTGTTTCGCGCCGCGTCGGCGACGAGGCGGGCGAGCGGCACGCCGGCCTGCTGTGCGATCCGCAGCACCTCGAGCCCCGTGTTGGCCGAGCGGGCGGAGGCCACGACCAGAGGCGGTGCGCCCGTCGCCGAGAGTTTCTCCGCGAGCCAATCGAAATCGACGCCGCCGCGTTTGGAATGGAGGTCGAGCAGCCCCTGTCCGAGCTTCGTCATCTTCGCGAAGCCGCCCGCCACGGTCACGCGGCGCACCGGGTGCGCACGGATGTATTTCAGCATGCCGCCGACGAAGTCCCCCATGTCGATCAGCGCCTGTTCGGGCAGGCCGTAGAGCGCCCGCACGGCGGTTTCCGATGTGGCGCCGGTCGCGCCCGCGACATGGGCGAGCCCCGCCGCGCGGGCCACGTCGATGCCCCGGTGGATCGAGGCGATCCAGGCGCCACAGGAGTAAGGAATGACGACGCCGGTCGTGCCGAGGATCGAAAGCCCGCCGAGGATGCCCAGCCGGGCGTTCATGGTCCGCTCGGCCAGTTTCTCCCCGTTCTCGATCCCGATCTCGACGACAAGATCCGCCGGAACATCGCAGGCGGCGGCGACCTCCGCGACGGCGGCGAGGATCATCCGGCGCGGCACGGGATTGATCGCCGGCTCGCCCGGCGGCAGCGGCAGGCCCGGCAGGGTCACCGTCCCGACGCCCGGACCGGCGCGAAAGGTCACCCCGCTGCCCGGCGGCGCGAACCGCACGGTGGCGGTCACCAGCGCCCCATGAGTGACGTCGGGATCGTCGCCCGCGTCCTTGACAATGCCGGCGGTCGCGGAGCCGTCACCGCGGATGAGACGCGCCAGCGCGAAGCACGGCCGGGCTCCTCCCGGCAGTGTGACGGGCACCGGATCCTCGGGCTCACGGCCCAGCAGCGCCTCGAAGGCGGCGCGCGTGGCGGCGCTGGCGCAGGTACCGGTGCTCCAGCCGCGCCGCAGCCCGCTCGCGCCGTCATCCCCTGGCGCGAGCCCGCTCACGATGCCAGAACCGCGCCGAGGCGCGCCCAGGCGGCCTCCTGCCCGGGAAGACCGAAGCGCAGCCAGGTCTTGCGTGCCGGGAACGGCCGCACCAGGATGCCGGCGCGGCCGAAGCGATCGAACCAATCCGCCGCCTGCGCCTGCGCCGCGAGCCTGAACAGCGGCGTCCCGCCGAGGATCTCGAATCCGGCGCGGCTCAGCACATCGTCGAGCCGGGACGCGTCGGCCTCGAGGCGCGCGATCGAGGCGCTTTGCCATGCCGCGTCGGCGAGGGCTTCGGTCGCGACCGCGATGGCGGGGCCCGAGACCGCCCAGGGTCCGAGCGCCGCGCGAAGCCGCGCCGCAAGGGCGGGGTTCGCGACCGCGAAGCCGAGGCGCAGCCCCGCGAGACCGTAAGCCTTGCCGAACGAGCGCAGCACCACGGCGCCCGCCGGAGGAAGTGTCGGAACGAGGCTCAGCCCTGGCTGCATAACGTCCATGAAGGCTTCGTCGACCACGAGCTTGCCGCCCCGCGCGGCAAGCCGGCGGCTCAAGCTCGCCAGCAGATCCAGACTGACGATGCGCCCGTCCGGGTTGTTGGGGTTGATCACCACCGCGACATCGGCTTTCGCGAGGTCGTCCACCGACTCCACGATCGAAACCTCGGCCCCGGCGGCCTGCCAGGCCGCCGGATGTTCCTCGTAGCCGAAGCCCAGGATGGCGACGCGGCGCGCGCTCAGCAGGTGCGGCAGCCATTGGATCACCGCCTGCGTCCCGGGCGCCGCGACAAGGCCGCTCGGGTCGGCGGCCCCATAGACGCGGGCCGCCGTGGTTTCGAGCCGCTTCAGGGCCGCCTTGTCGGGCAGGCGTTGCCAAACCGCCTCGGCCAAGGCGCCGACTGGATAGGGAAGCGCATTGATGCCGGTCGACAGGTCGATCCAGGGCAGGGGAGCCGACGGGAAACGCTCTCGGGCCGCATCGAGGCCTCCACCATGAAAGACCGGCGCCGGCGGTGCCTCGCGCAACGGACCGTCCACCGCGACCTCACATGTTCGGATAGTTCGGACCGCCCCCGCCCTCGGGCGGAATCCAGGTGATGTTCTGGGCCGGGTCCTTGATGTCGCAGGTTTTGCAATGGACGCAGTTCTGCGCGTTGATGACAAAGCGGGGATTTGCGCGGGCGACCTCGTCCGCGTAGACGACCTCGTAGACCCCGGCCGGGCAATAGAGCCGCGCCGGTTCGCCATAGGTCGGCAGGTTCTCCCGGACCGGCAGGCCTGGGTCGGCCAGCACCAGATGTGGTGGCTGGTTCTCCTCATGGTTGGTGCTCGACAAGAACACCGAGGAGAGCTTGTCGAAGGTCAGGACGCCGTCGGGGCGCGGGTAGGTCAGCGGCCTGACCTCGGCCAGCGGCTTCAGCGAGGCATGATCCGGCTTGCCATGGCCCAGCGTGCCGAAGATGGATCCGCCGAAAATCTGGTTGGACCACATGTCGAGGGCGCCGAGCGCCACGCCCGGAAACGTGCCGAATTTCGACCAGAGCGGCTTGACGTTCTTGACCCGCCTGAGATCGTCGCCGATCGCCGAGCCGCGCCAGGCGTTCTCGTAACCCAGGAGTTCGTCGTTGGCGCGGCCCGCGGCCAGCGCCGCGGCGACGTGCTCGGCGGCCAGCATGCCGCTCAGCACCGCGTTGTGCGAGCCCTTGATGCGCGGCACGTTGACGAAACCGGCCGAGCAGCCGAGCAGCGCACCACCCGGAAAACTCAGCTTCGGCACCGATTGCCAGCCGCCCTCGACGATGGCACGCGCCCCGTAGGCGATGCGCTTGCCGCCCGCGAAAGTGTCCGCCACCATCGGATGGGTCTTGAAGCGCTGGAACTCGTCGAAGGGCGAGAGCGTGGGGTTCCGGTAGTTGAGGTGGACGACGAAACCCACCGCCACGAGCCCGTCCTCCATGCCGTACATGAAGGAGCCGCCCCCGGTGGCATTGTCGAGCGGCCAGCCGAAGGAATGCTGCACCAGTCCGGGCCGATGTTTTTCCGGAGCCACCTGCCAGAGTTCCTTGAGGCCGATGCCGTATTTCTGCGGCTCGCGGCCGGCGTCGAGTTGGAAACGTTCGATCAACCCCTTGGCCAATGACCCACGCGCGCCTTCGGCCACGAGAACGTATTTGGCCCTGAGTTCCATGCCGCGCGTATAGGCTTCCGTGATCACGCCGTCGCGGCCGACGCCCATGTCGCCGGACGCGACGCCGACCACCTCGCCTCCATTGCCGTAGAGCACCTCGACGGCCGCGAAGCCCGGGTAGATCTCGACCCCGAGAGCGTCGGCCTTGCGGCCGAGATAGCGCGCCACATTGCCCAGGGAGCCGACGAAATTGCCGTGGTTGCTCATGAGCTTCGGCATCAGGGCGCCGGGCAGGCGGGCACCCCCGGCGGGCCCGAGAAAGTAGAAGCGGTCCTCGGTCACTCCGACGGTCAGCGGCCGGTCAGCGTCCTCACGCCATTCGGGCAGCAGTTTATCGAGTCCGGCGGGGTCGATCACGGCGCCGGAGAGGATGTGAGCCCCGACCTCGGAGCCTTTCTCCAGCACGACGACGCTGAGGTCCGGCTGCACCTGCTTGAGCCTGATCGCGGCCGAGAGGCCCGCCGGTCCAGCGCCGACCACGACGACGTCGAACTCCATGGCCTCGCGGGCGGGCGGCTCGAAGGGACGTGCGGCGCCGTTCGATTCAGCCATGTCGGGACTGCTCCTGGTGCTAGAGCTGGTGGCAGGACTCGTCGCTTCGGCTACCTTTAGGAGCCGAACGCCGCTCGCGCAAACGCGGCATGACCACGCGGCGCGGCGACACTCCGGCCGACGCATCCTCGCGGCCGGCCGCCAATCAGTACGCGCCGCAGCGAGACGCCTTCTCCGGTCCCGTGCTGGCCGTCGAATCCTGGAGGGGGAATGGCGGACGCCGTCCTCAACATGCGCGCCGGCGATCGAGGTCAGATATCGTAGGCCAGTTCGTGGCGCGGTTCGACCACGTGCCGCCGCATGTCCGCGATCGAGGTCGCGTCGAGGAGCTTCGCCGACATGTCGCGAACCTCGGTCATGAGAAGCCGGATCGAACAGGCCGGAACGTCGGTGCAGTCGGAGCAGGGGCGATAGCCGGTGCGGCTGGCGCAGGCGATCGGCGCCAAGGGGCCATCGAGGGCCCGGATGGCGGCGCCGGCCATGATCTCGCCGGGTGCGCGCGAGAGCATGTAGCCGCCGTTCTTTCCTTTGCGGGTAGCGATCATGCCGGCGACGCGCAACTCGCCCAGGATCGCATCGAGGAATTTCTTTGGGACGTTGTTGGCGGCGGCGATCTCGATGGACTGCGCGGTCTGGCCCGGCGGGAGGGCGGCCAGGTGGACCAGAGCCTTCAACCCGTACTTGCCCTTGTTGGTCAGCATCTCATCCGCTCACGCAGTTCGTTCGCAAACTGTTCTCCTTCATCCTGAGCCGCCGCGGTCGGCGGCGTGTCGAAGGACGGCAGGTGTTTGCCGTGCTTCGAGACGGTCCGCTCGAACCTCCTCAGCATGAGGAAGCTGGGAGCTTCAAGACAGCCCTAAAATCTCCAGACTTTATATACGCTGTTCGCGGTGGAAAACGAGTAAAACCGCCGCCAGCTCATTCGGCGGCGACGGAATCGTTCCCTGTTGGTCGATCCCGCGCGAGTCTGAGGACGGCCGGATGATCGATCTTGCCCGATCCCAGGAGCGGGACGGCGTCCACGACCAGGATTTCAGACGGCATGGCGATGTCGGCAAGACCGTGGCTCCGCCCGAACGCCTGAAACGCCGCCCGGGTGGCATCCTGCCGTTCCGTGACGAGCACGAGGCGCTCGCCCTTGCGGGCGTCGGGAACCGCCGCGACCGCCGAGGCGGCGTCCGGCCAGAGGTCGGCCGCCATGGTTTCCACGGCGGCCAGCGATACCATCTCGCCCCCGATCTTGGCGAAACGCTTGGCCCGGCCCCGGATGGCGATGAAACCGTCGGGATCGATCGCGACGATGTCGCCCGTGTCGTGCCAGCCGTTCGGCGGCGCCTCCAAGTGGCCGGGCTTGTCGGCCCGCAGATAGCCCAGCATGACGTTCGGCCCTCGGACGAACAGCCGCCCGCCGTCCTCGATCCCCTCCACGGGCTCCAGCCGCGCCTCCATGCCGGGCAGCAGCCGGCCGACCGTGCCGAAGCGATTGAACATCGGCGTGTTGAGGGCGAGGACCGGCGCCGTCTCGGTGATGCCATAGCCCTCGAGAATGCGAAGGCCGAACTTTTCCATATAGGCGCGCCGCGTCGTCTCCTTCACGGCCTCGCCCCCGGCCACCACGTAGCGCAGCGAGCGGAAATCATAGGCGTTGGCGGAGCGGGCGTAGCCGGCCAGGAAGGTGTCGGTGCCGAACAGCGCCGTGGCGTTGGCGCTGTAGATCAGCTCGGGGATGATCCGGTAGTGCAGGGGGGAGGGGTAAAGGTAGAGCGAGACGCCGGACACCAGAGGCAGGACCATCCCGGCCGTCAGGCCGAACGAGTGGAACACCGGCAGGACGCTGAAGACCTTGTCGGTGCGACCGAAGTCGATGCGGGCCGCGACCTGCGCCACATTGGCCATCATGTTGCGGTGTGAGAGCACGACGCCCTTCGGCACGCCCTCGCTGCCCGAAGTGAACAGGATGGCGGCAGGGTCGTCGGCCTCGCGCCGCACGAGCGGCCCGCGGGAGCCGATGAAACCCCACAGCTTGTCGAGCGCGCCGATGCCGGCCCTGACGTCTTCGAGGTAGACGATGTCGACCGAGGCCTGGAGCGTCGCCACCAGGGCTTCGAGCTTGCCCTTTTCGACGAAGCTCCGTGCGCTGAGGATCGTCTTGACCTCGGCGGCCCGGCAGGCGGCCAGGACGTTGGCGGCGCCGGCGGTGAAATTGATCATGGCCGGCACGCGCCCGGCCGACATCAGCGCCAGGACGGTGACGGCCGCCCCGTTGGCGGTGGGCAGCATCACCCCGATGGCACGGCCTTCGCGCGCC
>CAXSEU010000073.1:7758-11267 GCA_964236485.1 uncultured Lichenihabitans sp.
CGTTGGCTCCGAGGGCGAGCCGATCATAGGTCAGAGTGCCGGACACCGGGTCCTCGAGGGCGACCCGTTTCCAGCCGTTGACGTGCCCGGCCTCGAGCACCGCTTCGAGCACGGTCATGCCGGTCGGGGTCGTACGGAACACCATGTCGGACATGACATCGTAGAGCGCCGCGCCGGCGGCAATCCGTCGGCGGCGGCCGACGAGCGCCGGATCGACGGAAAGCCGCACCGGCTCAAGGATGGTCACTTCGAGTTTGGGCCACCATCCCTGCCGGGTCTGGGCGGCGGTCAGATAGGAGAAGGGCGTGCGCTCGAGCCCCTGGATGCGGACCGGAACCACGCTGACGCCGGTCTTGTCGGCGATGAGGCCCGCGCCGTCATAGACCTTCATCAGGCTGCCGGTGACGGTGAGCCGACCCTCGGGAAAGATCACCAGCGTCTCGCCCGCCTTGACGGCGTTGATCAGCGCGCGCGTTGCCATGGGCTTGCCCGGGTCGATCGGCATCGCCCGGGTCAGCCTCAGGAAGGGCTTGACCCACCAGCGTTGCGCGATGACGCTGTCGATGGCGAAGACGGGGTCGCGGTCGAGCAGCGACAAGGCGAGGCCCGCGTCCAGGAAGGAGACGTGGTTCAAGGCGATGATGGGGTTCGGCCCCGCCTCGGCGATGTTCTCGAGCCCCCGGATCTCCAGCCTGTAGAACGTCCGGAAGACGATCGACAGGAAGTCCCGGAAGGCACTGGTCGGCAAGGACCACCAGATGGCGGCGGCGGCGATGAGGCTCGCCAGCCCGACGAGACCCAGCAGCGCCGGAATGGCGAGACCGGCGGCCTGCAGGAGCGCGACGGCGACCACCGCGGCCACCATGAAGAGCGAGGACAGGACGTTGACGGCCCCGATGGTGCGGGCGCGCCGGTCCGGAGGGCTCCAGGTCTGCAGGGCCGTGAAGACCGGAACGATGAAGAGACCCCCGGCCACCGCGAAGCCGAAGAGGTCGACGGCGGCATGAAGCTGCGGCCCGCCGGCGAAGAAGCGTCCCGGCCCGAGCCCGGCGGCTGGCGCGATGGTCCAGCCCGTGACGGCGAGATCGATCGCGAACACGCCCATCAGCAGGGCGGCGATCGGCGTCGGCAGCAGGATCACCCGGCCGGCGGCCAGCCAGGAGGCCAGCCCCGAGCCTGCCGCGACGCCGACGGAAAACACCGCCAGCAGGATCGTGGCGGCCTGCTCGGAGCCGCCGAGGACGTTCTTGACCAGCGCCGGCATCAGCGTGAGGACCACCGCCCCGACCGCCCAGAACCAACCGATGTAAAGGGCGGCCCGCCAGAGCCGCGCATCGGCCCAGAGATCCACCAGCAGCGCCCTGGTCGACCGAACGATGTTGGGGTCGATCCGCAGGTGGGGAGCGCCTTCGCCCGACGTCGGGATGAAGCGCGCCGCGGCCCAACAGAGCACCGCGAAGCCGATCACGAGGACGCCGTAGACCGAAATGTCCACGACCCCGGCCGAGGCTTCGCCACCCACGATGGTGCCGAACAGGATCGCCATGAAGGTGCCGCCCTCGATCAGCGCATTGCCGGCCGGCAGGTCCTCGGCCTGCAGAAGGTCGGGAAGGATGCCGTATTTGACGGGGCCGAAAAGCGCCCCGATGGCGCTGAACAGCGTCAATGCCACGAAGAGGACCGGTAGCGAGGACAGTGCGAAGCCGACCAGCGAAAGCCCGGCCGCGGCGATCTCGAAGAGTTTCAGGCGTTGCGCCACCAGCGCCTTGTCGTAGCGGTCGGCGAGTTCGCCCGCGATGCCGGACAAAAGCAGCGGCGGGGCGACGAACAGTGCGCCCGCCAGGGTGACCAGAAGCTCCGCGCCGGACCCACCGACGCGGAACAGGATCAGGAAGACCAGGGCATTCTTGAGGACGTTGTCGTTGAAGGCCGAGAGGAACTGACACCAGAACAGCGGCGCGAACCGCCGGGACGTCACCAAAGACCGGACCATGCGATCCCTCCTGGGCGCGCCCGCTTGCCGGAACCGGGAAGAGTTCGAGCCGCTGGGCGCACCACCGCCGATTCCACCTTTGAGCTGGCGCATGTCAGCAGCAGCATGACATACGCCAACGCTTGCCGCATCAGCGCGATCGGTCAGGGCCCGCAGAGGCGGGACCACCGAATGCACCGGGATCTATCAGGAATTGGATGCGCCGCAAACGCGACGGCTCTTCCTCGACCCGCGCGATCCCCCTGGACGCGTTTAACACCGTTCAAACTACTCGTGAACACTGTGCAAATCGCATTGAACCTTGTTCCATTCCATCCGCGCTCTCGTTTGAACACCGTGCAGTCTTCGCGCTCGGCGGCGCTGCACACTGTTCAAATCCGCTTGCACATCGTTCAAAACATCTATATACGGCGGCGATGGGCAAATCAGGTCCGCGCCGCGAACATAGCCAGGAGCAGTTCGAGGCGCTCGTCCTCGACGCCGCGGAGGGCTTTGCGCGCCAGGACGGCCTACCCGGCATCGGAATGCGCCGCATCGCGGCGGCGGTCGGCTACGCGCCGAACTCCATCTACAACACGCTTGGCGGCCTCGACGAGATCATCCTGCGGCTGAATGCGCGGACCCTCGCGCGCCTGCACGGCCATTTGCAGAGCCTGCTGGCGGAAAAACGCAGTCTCCGGGCGCGCATCCTGCGCCTGGCCGACGGCTACCTCGATTTTGCGGCGTCCGATCCCCACCTCTGGAGCCTGCTGTTCGAATACAGGACGCCGGGCGGTGCCGACCAACCCGACTGGTTCACGCAGAATCTTCGCCTCGCCGTGGGGCTCATGGAAGAGAGCCTGTCGCCGCTCGTCGCGGACGTCGCGGACCGGCGGCGGGCCGTGGTGACGCTCTGGGCCGGCCTTCAGGGACTGGCATCCATGTCGACGTCGGGGAGGCTCCAAGCCATGTCGGGCGATGATCCGCGGCGCCTGGCCCGGGTCCTGATCGGCGGGTTCCTCGACGGATTGACGGCAGGCCGCACCGAGCGGCGGAACCTCGGATGAGCGGCGGGTTCTTGCGGGGGATCCGCGATCGCCTCTGGCCGATGTCCCGTCATGCCGCGCGGCCCGGTCCCGCCGCGCTGCCGGACGGCGTGCGGGTCTACGCCATCGGGGACATCCATGGCGAAGCGGCGCTTCTCGACGACCTGATGCGCCGCATCGCGGCCGACCTCTCCGCGACGCCGGCAGAGCAGGCCCGGGCGATCTTGATCGGCGATTACATCGACCGGGGTCCCGATTCGCGCAGCGTCATAGAGCGCCTGATCAAGGCCGACCTGCCGCTGGCGTTCGAAGCCCTCCGCGGCAACCACGAGGATCTCCTGCTTCGCGCCATCGCGGATCCGGCGGTCATGCCGCAATGGTGCAGCGCTGGTGGCACCGCGACGCTTCGCTCGTATGGGGTCGATGCCGGCAAGATCGCCCGCCGAGGGGCGATGACGCGCCTGCACGAGGCCTTCGTCGACACCCTGCCA
>CAXSEU010000074.1:0-6411 GCA_964236485.1 uncultured Lichenihabitans sp.
TGGATCCGGTTTCCGGCGATGCCGATAGTTTTATTCACGGTGTCGTTCTCCCTCACTCGCCCAAGCGCGGGCAAGCGTGCGGCAAGGAAAGCCAGAAACGGGTAAGCACGAGGTTAACCGTAGCCCATGTCATGCGGTTGCTGACATGCGCAGGATCTAGCGTATGTCACGCAAAAAAAAGCCCGCCAACATCGAGCTGGCGGGCAAGGTCTTTGTCGGGTCCCGAGTGGAACGCGCGAAGGCGCGCGAAAGTTCAGACTTGCCTGACATATGGCGTCGAACGCGGGTGTCTGGTTGCGGGGCTCGCAACCGACTTCACTTGCTGCTTTGCAGCCGCGGCATCAACGGCTAGCGCACAGGGCGAAGCAACAGAGAACGACACGCAATGACGATGCTGAGCCCTTGCCCCGCCTCGTCGTCCTTCGCAGTCACGCCACCGACGCCCGGCGCACCATCCTTGCGCGTCAGGCGACAGCTCTCGGCCACCCAGTCGAGGGCGATCAGGCGGGTGCGTCGAGGTCAGTACCCGGCGGCGAAAACACCCAAGCGCGCCAACCAACAATTTCCCTAACGATCCCGTAGCTTAGCCGAGGCCTCGCGGGGCAAGAAAATCGCAACAAAACACTTGTGCCCCGGGGCGATTTTCCCTATCTACAGCCTTGCCCAATTTCGCACGTGCCTGTGGTCGTGTGTCGGTTGACGGGGTCCGGACAAGAGGCCGGTAATCCGTCAGTTTCAACCGGCAGCCGGAGGCGAACCGGCGAACCCCGCCAAACGGGGGACGCGACTTGAAGCAACGACGGACCGGGCTTTTTCGTCTCTGTCGACCCTCCAAAGGTCGGCTACCGAAGAGGCTTGTCTTTCTTGCCGGGTGTGCGGACGGGGACTTCCCTTTCCAATCGATGGCTATTGTCGCGACGCCGCGAGGCGTCAACGGCGTAGCCAACGGCGCAGCATCTGATCGGTACGTCGCCGGTCCACCTCACCCGTGGACCGTCGGTGCGGCCGGTCGCGGTTGGCTATAGCTGACGCCGTTCGCGTTTCCAACGCGCGAGCGAACGCCTTGCTTTGTCTCCGCACCCTTTCTTGTCGATTTCGGCGCCTCAGGCGCCAAAAGGGATGCCGCCATGACCGATCGTATCGCCGACTTCCTCCGTAACCGCCGCGAAGACGGGCCCTGCATGGTCCTCGACCTCGACATCGTGCGCGACAATTATGCGTCCTTCTCGAAGGCGCTGCCGGACACGCGCGTCTTCTATGCCGTGAAGGCCAATCCGGCGCCCGAAGTGCTGGACCTCCTGGCTCGCCTGGGCTCCTGCTTCGATACGGCGTCGGTGGTCGAAATCCAGCAGGCGCTGGCGGCCGGCGCCACGCCGGATCGCATCTCGTTCGGCAATACCATCAAGAAGGAGCGCGACGTCGCGCGGGCTTTCCAACTCGGCGTCGGCCTCTTCGCGGTCGATTGCGAAGCCGAGGTCGAGAAGATCGCGCGCGCCGCTCCAGGCTCAAAAGTGTTCTGCCGCATCTTGTGCGATGGGGATGGGGCCGAATGGCCGCTGTCGCGTAAGTTCGGCTGCGCACCGGAAATGGCCGGCCGCGTACTCGAACACGCCCACCGGCTCGGCCTCGTGGCTTACGGCCTGTCGTTCCATGTGGGTTCGCAGCAGCGCGACCCGCGCATGTGGGACGGGGCGCTGGCATCGAGCGCGGCCATCTTCCGGGATCTGGCCGAGCGCGGCATCACGCTGCAGATGGTCAACCTCGGAGGTGGCTTCCCGACCAGGTACCTGAAGGACGTCCCGGCCGTGAAGCAATACGGCCAGGCGATCTTCCGGGCCTTGCGCAAGCATTTCGGCAATCGCATCCCGGAGACCATCATCGAACCCGGTCGGGGCATGGTGGGCAATGCCGGCGTGATCGAGGCCGAGGTGGTACTCGTCTCGAAGAAGTCCGACAGCGATCCGGTGCGGTGGGTGTTCCTCGACATCGGCAAGTTCAACGGCCTGGCCGAGACCATGGACGAGATGATCCGCTACCCGATCCGGACGGCGTTCGATGGCGATGCCACCGAACCGTGCATCATCGCCGGACCGACCTGCGACAGCGTCGACGTGCTCTATGAGAAGGAGCCCTACGACCTGCCGATCTCGCTGGAGATCGGGTCCAAGGTGCTGATCGAGGGCACCGGCGCCTATACGACGACCTATTCGGCCGTCGGCTTCAACGGTTTCCCGCCGCTGAAGTCTTACGTCATCTGAGCCGGCATTCCGGCGGCTTCGGCCGCCGGACCTGGTGTCACGCAACTTTTGCGATGCGGATGCGGTTGAGCGCGTCCGCGCCTCCCTTTCGGTTCCGCGGACAAGGATGATGCCGATGGACGCTTCGCCGCGCCCGCCTGTCGCTCCTGCGTCGAGCCTCGGTTCGGCAGCAGGTGAGTTGCGCCGTATGCTTCACCCCGTCGCCGCGGGCTTCCGCATCCGCGAGGAGCGGCCGCGCGATGTCGTGGCCCGGGAAGCGCTGCTCGACCGTTGCTTCGGCCTCGAGCGTTTCGGGAAGACCTGCGAGCGGCTGCGCGAGGGTCGCCTGCCGGCGGCGGACCTCAGCTTCGTGGCGACCGCGGGGCCGACGCTCGTCGGAACCTTGCGGTTCTGGCACGTCGAGGCTGGCGGTCGCGCGGCCTTGCTGCTGGGGCCGCTCGCCGTCCACGCCTCGCATCGGGGCGCCGGCATCGGCAGCGCGCTGATCGAGCATGGGATTACCCGGGCCAGGGCGCTCGGCCACGGCGGCGTGATTCTGGTCGGCGACGCGCCGTACTACGTCCGCTTCGCCTTCACGCAAGCGCCCGTCGCAGGGCTCGCTATGCCTGGGCCGGTCGATCGCGACCGCTTCCTCGGCCTCGAATTCCTTCCGGGCGCGCTGTCGCGGGCCAGCGGCCGCGTGGTAGCGGCGGGCCTGATCGTGGACGGCGGACGCCGAGGCGAGGACCGTCTGGCGGCATAACGGCGTGAACCAAGCATCTCCGCCTGTTCCGCGTCGCGACGGCGGGGCGGAGTTCCCACGGGCGATCGAAGTCGGGAGATGCGCCACAGGAAGTCTTGCCATCTCCAGCCGTCGACGTAGATCGGGACGTAGGCGGTGCCCCCCATCGGGTGCGACCAGCACCTCGTGGACGCGCAGGTCGAGCCGTCGAGGGTGAGCACGGTCTCGTAGCTGACCCGGTCGAGGAACAGCACCTGGTTGCCGACCTTGTCGGCGGCGATCAACCCGCTGCTGCCGGTCACGACGTTGGCGTGCGCCATCTCAGACCTCGCCGAAGAAGGCGGCCAGCTCCCGCGCCGCCGCTTCGGGCTGCTCCTCCGGGATGAAATGGCCACAGCTGGCCACTACGCCGCCGCGCACATCCTCGGCAAAGGTCCTGAGCGGAGCGGCCATGTCGGCGATCGAGCCTTGGTCGGCACCCAGCGCCAGGACCGGCATGGCGAGGCTGCCCCGGGCGGCCAGTTCACGGTTCTGCTTTGCCGACAGGGACGCGGCGCGGTAATAAGCCAGCCCGGCACGCAAGCCGCCGTCCTTGGTGAACACGCGCAGGTACTCGGCGATATCGTCGTCGGAGAACGTTTCCGGGTTGGCGGTCTTCCGGCGCAGGAACCAGTCGAGGTACTGGCGCTCCCGGCCGCCGATCAGCATCTCCGGCAGGTCCGGTAGTGCGTGGAACGCGAAGTGCCAGGTGCGCCACGCGCGGTCCGGAGCTGTTGGCAGAGCCTCTGGCATGGTGATGCCTGGGATGCCCGCATCCATCAGCACCAGGCGCCGCACCTCGCCGCCGAACAGCGCCGCGTACGGGTAGGCGACCCAGGCGCCGACGTCGTGCGCGGCCATGCAGCATTGGGTCACGCCAAGCTGCCGCAGCAGGCCGTGGACGGTCACCGCCAGGGCCTGGGTATCGTAGCCGCTTTGCGGGCGGTCGGAGTCGCCTTGACCCGGCAAATCCGGTGCGACGATCCGAAACCTTGGGGCGAGCCGCGGGATCACCTTGCGCCAGGCGAACCAGCTCTCGGGGAAACCGGCCAGCAAGACGACCACCTCGCCGTCCTCCTTGCCGCCGGTGACGTAGTGCAGGCGCACGCCATCCACGGTCCCGAAGCGGTGCTCGAAGCCGGGCAGCCCCGGGTCCGGACGGGACGCCGGCGTGGCCACGACCGCGCGTGCCGGAGGGTGCGCCACGTTGGGCTGGTGCGTGCTCATGATCCGTCTCCGCCAGGATGGTTTCAGGCCGTTCGGTCAGGGAAGACATGGCCAGCATCGGAAGGCTGTCGACGCCATGAAGGTCCTTCATCCGAAGCCCGGGTGAGAAGCTGGGGTTGCGAAGCCAACCAACCCTGACGAGCACCCCGGATGAACACTCATCAACATGCTCGTATGGCCGTCGGTGGTCGAGCCCTCTCATGAACGGGATCACCGCCTAACGCTGGGGCGTGGAGGATGCGACGGCGGTCGTGTTGTCGTGGGCGCTGACATCACCGCCGTGGCCGCCGGATCGGGCGGTTGCACGCGCTGAGCCGAGCCGGCCCGGAGGTTACGTCCCAGTCGCCTGGGGACGAACCCGCCGCGGACTCAAACCGTTCCATACGCCGAGCATCTTTGGGAAAGGTGCGATCACTTGTTCTTGGATGATCCGTGCCATGGTCAGAGCCGCTCTTGCATTTTCTGGGCTGGCGTATGTCAGCAGCAGCATGACATCCGCTAGGCCTGGCCTGTAAGGTCCTTCATGATAACGGCTCCACGCGATTTCGTGCCCATGGCCGCCAAGGAGGTCGCGGCTTCGCCGGCAAGATAGCCTGGAGCACAGCCGCCGCGGCCCCTGTGTGATCCGTCGCTCTCTCTTGACCGTGACGACCGCCTTCGCTCTAAGCGGCCCGGTACCGTGAGCGTCCCGCGCTTGAACTCGGAGTCGTTGAAATGACGGAATGGCAGCAGTACGCCCGCTTCGAGGGGCCGATCGTGATGGTCGGGTTCGGCTCGATCGGACGCGGGACGCTGCCGCTGCTCGAACGCCACATCGGCTTCGACATGGCCCGGTTCACCGTCATCGCGCCCGACGACGCGGATCGGGCGCTCCTCGACGAGCGCGGCATCCGCTTCGAACATCTCGGCCTGACGCGGGACAATTTCCGCGCCGTCCTGACACCGCTGCTGACCGCGGGCAACCGCCAGGGGCTCCTCGTCAACCTCTCGGTCGACACCTCGTCGGTGGCGATCATCGATTTCTGCAAGGATATCGGGGCGCTCTACATCGATACCGTGGTCGAGCCCTGGCCGGGCTTCTACACCGACACCAAGCTCAGCGCCTCGCAGCGCTCCAATTACGCCTTGCGCGAGTCGTTGATGGACCTGCGCCGGGCGCGGCCGGGCGGCCCCACCGCGGTCAGCACCTGCGGGGCCAATCCGGGCATGGTCTCCTGGTTCGTCAAGCAGGCGCTGGTCGACCTCGCGGCAGCGGTGGGCCACGACGCCGCCGAACCGTCGAGCCGCGAAGGCTGGGCGTCGCTGGCGCGCAGCTTGGGCGTCAAGGGCATCCATATCGCGGAGCGCGACACCCAGCGCGCCAAGGTGCCGAAAACGAGGGGTGTCTTCGTCAACACCTGGTCGGTCGAAGGCTTTGTGTCCGAAGGGCTGCAGCCCGCCGAACTCGGCTGGGGCACGCACGAGAAGACGCTGCCGCCGGAGGGCCGCCGCCACGATTTCGGGCCGGATTGTGCCATCTATCTCCTGCGCCCCGGGGCCGGGACGCGGGTCCGCTCCTGGACGCCGACGGCCGGCCCGCAGCACGGCTTCCTGGTGACGCACAACGAGTCGATCTCGATCGCCGACTATTACACCGTCGTCGAGGGTGGGACGCCCGTGTACCGGCCAACCTGCCATTACGCCTACCATCCGGCCGACGACGCCGTGCTGTCGCTGCACGAGATGGCGGGCGCCCAATGGCAGCGCCAGCCGGACTGGCACATCCTCGGCGAGGATGAGATCCTCGACGGCATCGACGAACTCGGCGTTCTCCTCTACGGCCACGCCAGGAACGCCTATTGGTTCGGCTCGCGGCTCTCGATCGAGGAGACCCGGCGCATCGCGCCCTATCAGAACGCCACCGGCCTTCAGGTGACCTCCGCGGTGCTGGCCGGCGTCGTCTGGGCCATCGAGAACCCCGAGGCCGGCATCGTCGAGGCCGACGACATGGACTTTCGGCGCTGCCTCGAGGTCCAGTTGCCCTATCTCGGGCCCGTGGTCGGCGCTTATACGGACTGGACCCCGATGGTGGATCGCGGCGTGCTGTTCCCGGAGGACACCGACGCGGACGACCCTTGGCAGTTCAGGAACGTCATCGTCCGGTGAGCGTCGATACATGATCGAGAA
>CAXSEU010000074.1:6421-11248 GCA_964236485.1 uncultured Lichenihabitans sp.
TCTGAATTGACCTTCTTCCACGCACCGCGGACCCGCTCCTCGGGAGCCCTCGTGCTCCTCGAGGAACTCGGCGCGCCGTTCAAGCTGCACGTCGTCGACATGAAAGCCGGGGAACAGCGGCAGCCCGCCTACCTCGCCATAAACCCGATGGGCAAGGTGCCGGCCGTCCGCGACGGCGATGCGCTGGTGACCGAACAGGGGGCCATCTTCCTTTACCTGGCCGACCGCTTTCCCGAGAAGGGATTGGCGCCCGCGATCGGCGACCCGCTGCGTGGACCCTACCTGCGCTGGATGGTCTTCTACGGATCGAGTTTCGAGCCGGCGGTGGTCGACAGGGCGATGAAGCGCGATCCCGGCAGCCCCGCCATGTCGCCTTATGGCAGCTACGACATCATGATCGGGACGGTCATGGACCAGTTGAAGCGCGGGCCATACCTGCTCGGGGATCGCTTCTCGGCGGCCGACATCCTGTGGGCCGGTGCGCTCGCCTGGACGACGATGTTCGGCATCGTCGAGAGGACGCCGGAGATCGGCGCCTACGTCGAGCGTATCACCTCGCGGCCGGCCTACCTCAAGGTCACGGCGGCCGATGCCGAACTGCTGAAATCGCACGAAGCGGCCGCAACGGGCTGAGATTTCCCCACGTCAGTGCGGGGCGTGCTCGAGCTGCGCCTGGGCAAGCGCTCGGTTGGTCCGGTCGAGCCGCACCGCCAGCACACGCATCATGGCGATCCCCATGTCCGGGAAGCTCTTCAGCAACCCGAGCAGTTGGGATTTGCCGATGACCAGCGTCTCGCAAGGGCAGACGGCCCGCACGGTGGCGGAGCGCGGACGATCGCACAGGATCGCCATGTCGCCGATGAATTCGTTGCGGCCGACCGTGGCAACCTTGATGTCCTCGCCGCCGGCCCGGATGAACACCTCGGCCGACCCCTTGACGATCACGAAGGCCGAGTCGCCCGAGTCCCCTTCCTTGCAAAGGGTCTGTCCGGTGTCGAACTTCAGCCGTTGCGACGCGAAGGCGAGGAGTTTCAGTTTCGAGGGGTCCACCGAGGCGAAGATCGGGACTTCGCGCAGGACCTCGACGTCTTCCTTCAACAGACTCACGCTGGTTCCCCCTTTCGCCGCCTTACCGCTCACGTCCGCTCGAAGCGGCTCGGCACTCTGCGCACCCGCTCACCTGTTTCAAGTCACGCCGAAGCCTGCATGGGTTCCGGTTCCGCGTACGAAGGCGCGTCGTCCTCGTGCGGCACATCGTCCACGACACCACCATTTTCCATGCTGACGATCCGAGCGAAAAGCGATGCCATCCGCTCGCCTTCGAGATCCCATACGACGCCGAAGCCACGCCGGCCGTCTTGTCCTCGCGCCTCGCGCACGATGCGTTCCATGATCTCGATTTGGCTCGCACCGTCGAGTTGCGTCAGGCCGCGGTGAACCAGAAGCAGGTTCGGACGGCGCAGGATCGCGCGGGCCATGGCGATCTTCTGGCGCTGCGCCGCGCTGAGCCGCTTGCCGGCGCTGCCGATGTTGAATTCGAGCCCTGTCCGGAACACGATCGGGCGCAGGCCGAGCTCGTCGATGATCTCGCGCACCATGGCCGTGACCCGACTTTCGGCCTCCGCGATCCCGAAGGCCACGCGGCCAAGCAGCACATTGTCCTTGATGGTGCCGGCCTGATTGTACTGCGCCGGATCATAGAAGGCGATTCTATCCTGCTCGTCCCCGAGCGCCTCGTGGAAGGCGTGCCGGGCGTGCAGCAGCTTGTCGACCAGGGCGTCATCGAGAAGGCCCAGGCGATCGCGTGGCTCGATGTAGCCGAACGCCAGATCGAGGAACACCGCCTGATCGCCTGTGTTCGCCTGCTTGAACTTCCGCGAGCCGACCCGCTTCAGGGCGGCCTGGTAGTCCGGAAACTGCTCCGGCGACATCAGGCTCAACTGCTCGAAGAGCGGGCTGTCGGCCTCGAGCCCCTCGAAAATCTCGATGATCGTCGTGGCGACGGTCTTCCCCATGTCGAAGAGCACCGCGTCGAGCCCGTCGCCGCCCAGCGCCTTGCGGATCACGGGATTGCCGCCGAGCTGCTTCAGGTTGAAGGTTTCGTCCAGCGGAGCGCCGAACACGAGGTTTTCGGCGATCGATGACTGGGAGTTGTAGCGGTCGGGATCGAAGGCCTCGACGAGATGCACCACGTCTGCCTGCGCGAGCTTGTCGCGCAACATCGTGCGCGCCTGCACGAACCGGGCCTCGCTCTCCTGATCCATCCCGGCGACGCGGCGGGACAGGCCGAAGCCCACGACGTCGTTCTCCATCGCCACGATGGACAGGCAGATCTCCACCTTGTCGATCAGGTCTTCGGCGTCGCGCGCGCCCGCGGCCTCGTAGTCGACCCAGTCGGCAGCGAAATCGAGGTTGTTGCCGCGCGACTTGATGATGTCGTACCGGCCGGGCCCCGGCTGTGGTTCCTTGGCCCGGCGAATGCCGTAGTAGAGCGCCTCGGCGATGGTGCTTTGGGGGAAGAAGGTCTCGGCCGGCACGTAGGAGAAGCGGCGGCCCGTGACCGCCAACGGAATGTCCTTGAGGTCGCGCTCCGCTATGGCGACCCGCCCGGCGTCGGGCGAAACGAGGCGCGCCAGCACGGCTGCGACGCTTTCGCCGCCGCCGGTCGGGCCCCCTTGGATGGCCACCAGTTCGTCGGTGCCGAACCGCAGGGACAGATTGTCGAGCAGCCTCGCGCCGCTGCCGTCGATGAGGGTCACGCCGCTGAACACCACCTCCCCCTGCAATTCAGGGATGGGCCCGTCGTGATCCGGCGGCGGCAAGAGCTCGACCGCGGGATCGACCGAGAACTGCTCGATCACCTGGCTGTACTTGACCTCGACGTCGAGGCGCTGCTGATCCCAGTCGATCAGGTCTTTGACCGGAGAGGGAAGATCCTTGTAGGCCGAGATCACCGCCACGAGCTGACCGATGTCGAGATGTCCCATGATGGCGAGGAAACCGCCCACCATGTAGAACAGGAAGGGCGTGATCTGGGCCAAGAGGTTGTTGAGGAACTTGACGAAGAACTTCCACTGGTAGAGCGCGAAGCGGATCGAGAAGATCTTGGTCAGCCGCGTGGCGATGTCGGCGCGCTGGTAGTCGGACGCGTTGTTGGTGTGGATGTTGGTGATGTCGTCGACGATCTCGCCGATACGCCCCGCCAGCGCCCGCGCCGTGAGTTGCCGCTGGCGTCCCAGCACCAATTGCTTGCGCCGCAGACGCGGGATGACCATGCCCTGCACCAGGAGCAGGCCGAGCGCGATGAGGCCGAGCGCGAAGTTCTGCACCAGGATGAAGACGAGCGAGGTGAGGATCTGCCCGCCGAGGAACACCGGCTGGACGAAGGCATCGCCGATGAAACCGCCGAGCGGCTCCACCTCGTCCTTGATCATGGTAGCGACTTCGGCGCCCTTGACGCGGCGGAACTCGCTTGGCGGAAAGCGCAGGACCCTGTCGACGAGTTCGTAGCGCATCTGGCCGAGCATACGCTCGCCGAGCCGACCTTTGTAGAAGTTGATGTAATATTTGAACAGGCCGTTGACGATCACCAGGATCAGGAACAGCGCGCTCAGCACCACCAGCGACCAGACCCGGTTGAGGTCATAGCCATGCAGGAGTTCGAAAAAGCCGTCGCCCCTGATCGCGGCCGGCACGGGCACCCGCAACTGGAAGTAGTGCTGGGTGGCCGCGACCTTCTCGAAACCCTTGGCCTGGATCGGCCCGTTCACGATCTGCTTCGGCAGATCCAGCATGATGAAATTGAACGGCATCGACGCCAGGATGATGAACAGGATCCAGATCTGCTCACGTCGGCTTTGCGTCCAGATATAACAAAATAGACTGACCTCCATGCCGATGATGTTCTCCGGCCCGCCGCACTGTCACGGGGCATGGTCCTCGATGATCCGAGACCCTATTGTCTGCCCGCCCCGGCCGACGGGCAAGGGTTAATGCATGCGCATCGGGCACCGGTCGACGAGTGAGCGTCATGGCGCGCATCCTGGACGCGATACGATCCATCAGCCGGTGAACCATGGGCGAACAGAGGTCACGATGGTTTCCGGCTTTGCACCTCGCCTCGACGTCCTGCCGGACCCCCAGCGCCGTCTGTGGAGCGAACTGTCCGCCATTCCTCGTGAATTCGTGCTTTATGGCGGGACCGCGCTGGCCCTGCACCTCGGGCATCGCCAGTCTGTGGACTTCAACTTCTTTGGCAGCAGGCTGCTGGACCCGGCCCGACTGGTCCCCTCCGTTGCCTTTTTGGAGGCCGCCGTCGTCACCCAGCGCGAGCCGAATACACTCAGTTGTACCGTGGATCGCGGCGGTGCAGTCAAACTTTCGTTCTTCGGGCTGCCGGGGTTACCTTGCTTGTCGCCGCCGCTGATCGCGCCGGACAATGGCTTGCAAGTGGCGTCCCTCCTCGATCTCGCTGGCACGAATGCTTCCGTCGTGGAGACGCGGGCAGAGGCGAAGGACTACATCGATATGGATGCCCTGCTGACCGACGGCCGGATCGACTTGCCGAGGGCGCTCGCCGCCGGCCGGGGCATCTATGGCGCAGCGTTCAACCCACAGAGCACCCTGAAAGCCTTGTCCTATTTCGGGGATGGAAACCTTTCGCTGCTGCCCGACCCCGTCCGAAACCGGTTGGTAAAGGCGGCGCGGGACGTCGATCTCGACATGCTGCCGATGATTGCGATGCCTCGCGATGCGGATCCCGACTCTGAACCTTCCCCATGAAGACCATCCCTCTCACGACCCGCACGGCAGCCCTCGCGAGTCGTC
>CAXSEU010000075.1:0-7820 GCA_964236485.1 uncultured Lichenihabitans sp.
GTGGAGTGCTTCGAAACCGAAATCGCGGACTATCTCGGCGTCGCCCATGCGATCGGGCTCAACTCCGGCACCTCGGCGCTTCATCTTGCGATGATCGCCTCGGGCATCGGGCCAGGGGACGACGTGCTGGTGCCGGCCCACACCTTCGTCGCGACCATCTGGGGCGTGCTCTACGCGGGCGCCAACCCGATCCTGTGCGATGTGGACGCCGCCACGGGAACGATCGACTGCCGGGACGCCGAGCGCCGCCTGACGCCGCGCACCAAGGCGATCGTCCCGGTCCATCTTTATGGCCAGCCTGCCGACATGGGCGCGGTCGTGGCTTTGGCCGATCGTCACGGCCTCGTCGTGATCGAGGACAACGCGCAGGCGATCGGCGCCCGTTGGGACGGCCGCCGCCTGGGCTCGATCGGCCGCTTCGGTTGCTTCAGCTTCTATCCGGGCAAGGTGCTGGGCGCGGCCGGCGAGGCGGGGCTCATCACCACGGCCGACGCGAAGTCCGCCGAGCGGCTCCGCGCCTTGCGCAATCATGGCCAGTCGCGGCGCTACGTCCACGAGGAACTCGGCTTCAACTACCGCATGGAGGGGTTCCAGGGCATCGTGTTGCGGCACAAGCTGCGCGGCCTCGACGCGCAACTAGCGCGCCGGCGGGAGATCGCACGTGGCTATGCCGAAGGCCTGGCCGGTCTGCCGCTGGAATGCCCGCGCGTGCGGAACCAGGACCACGTCTGGCATCTCTATGTCGTGCGCACCGGGCGGCGGGACGCGCTGAAAGCGCACCTTGCCGCCTCCGGCATCGAAACCGGGCTGCACTATCCGGTGCCGAACCATCGCCAGCCCTGCCTGGCGTATCTCGATCTCGATCGCGGCTCCTTTCCAGAAAGCGAGGCCTGGGCGCGGGAATGCCTGTCGCTGCCGATTTGGTTCGGCATGAGCGACGAGGCAGTCACCCGGGTCTGCGGCGCCGTCCGCGACTTCTTCGCCTGACCTTCGTCTACACGATGACGTCACGCAGGACCGAAACGACGGTCCGAGCCTCGTCGCCGGTGAGGCCGGAATGCATCGGCAGCTGCAGGCATTCGTCCGCACAGGCTTCCGTTGCCGGCAGGTCGGCGGGCAGCCCCCGGTAGGGCGGCTCGCGATGCGAGGCCATGACGCCACGGCGCGTGGCGATGCCCGCAGCATGGAGGGTGTCCATGATGGCGTTGCGGGTCCAGCCCGTCCCTGGCTTCACCGTGACCTGATAGCTCTGCCAGTTGGGCTCGACGTGCGCCGGCACGAAAGGCGGGGAAACCACCGGATGGTTGGCGAGACCGCGCCCGTAAATCTCGGCGACCGCGCGCCGGCGCTCGAGGAGTTCGGGCAGGCTGGCGAGTTGCGCGGAGCCGATCGCCGCCTGGATGTCGGTCAGCCTGAAATTGTAGCCGACCTCCGGATATGTCTCGAACAATGTCGGTGCGCCGCCGTGCCGGTCGAGGTCGGTCAGCGACATGCCCTGGTGGCGCAATAGCCGCAGCCGGGCCGCGAGATCCGCGTCCTGGGTCAGGATCATGCCGCCCTCGCCGGTCGTCACCACCTTGCGAGGATGCAGGCTGAATACCGAAACGACACTGCGGCTTCCGACCGGCGTGCCGCGAAAGCGGCTGCCGACAGCGCAGGCGGCATCCTGCACGACCGTGATGCCACGCGGCGCTGCGATGTCGAGGATGGCGTCGATCTCGCAGGGCAGCCCGATCTGGTCGATCGGGATGATGGCCCGGGTGCGCGGCTCGATCTTGCGCGCCACGTCGGCGGGATCGATGTTGAAGGTTTGCGGGTCCACATCGACGAAGACCGGCGTGGCGCCCACATGCGCCACCACATTGACGGAGGCGATGAAGGTCAGCGAGGGTACGATGACCTCGTCGCCCGGCCCGATGCCAAGCGCCTTCAGCACCAGGAAGGCCCCGGTCGTCCAGGACGAGACCCCGATGCCGTGCCGGGCTCCCGAGACGGCGGCGAATTCCGCCTCGAAGCGGCGCAAGGCAGGGCCGCTCGTGACCCAGCCGCTTCGGATGACCTCGGTCGCGGCCCGCTCCTCCGCCTCGGTGAAGCGGGGGCGCGAGAAGGCGATCGGGTTCACGATGCCACCGCGGCTGACGGCGGCATGGTCCAGTTGCGCACCTCTTCCTCGAGCAGGGTTTCGGGATCCGGACAGGTCGCGCGGAACCAGTCGAGATAGAGCGCGAGTCCTTCCGCGAAGCCGATTTTCGCCCGGTATCCGAGCTCTTCGGATGCGCGACGGGTGCTGGCATGGAGCAGGCCGACGTCGCCCGGCCGGGGATCGACGTACTCGACGCCGAGATCCTTCGCCCGCGCGTGGATGCCGAAGACGCCGAGATCATTGCGCCCGCAGGCGTGGATCACCGCCGCCGCGACATCCGCGACCGTCACCATCCGGCCGAATGCGACGTTGATGCGTTTGCCGACGCACCCGTCGGTCTGGCCGGCAAGGAGGAGCCCGCGCGCCACCTCGGTCACGTAGGTGAAATCCCGACCGTTCGAGCCGTCGCCGAAGATCACCGGCGCGCGTCCGTTCAGCACCCGGACCACGAAGCGCGGCAGCACCTCGGCCCGGACGCCGGTGGCATGTGCCCGCGGCCCATAGGCGTTGAAGGGCCGCACGATGATCGTCGGCAGACCGTAGGTAATCCGGTAGGCGTCGGCGTAGAGTTCGCCGGCGAGCTTCGCGGCACCGTAGACCGTGGTCGGTCGCAAAGGGCTGGTCTCCTCATCGAGGAGGCCGACGGAGCTATTGCCGTAGACCTCCGACGAAGAACAATAGACGAAGCGCTTCACGCCCTGTCGCCGTGCTTCCTCCAGCACGGTGAGCGTTCCTGTGGCGTTGACGTCGTGGCTCTCCCGCGGGTTGCCAAGCGAGCGCCGCACGCATTGCACCGCCAGATGATAGGCGAGCGTGCAGTGCTCGAAGGCTCTCCGGACCGCATCGGCATCAAGGATGCTCCCTTCGACAAGGGCGAGCCCGCCGCTCCGCTGCGCCTCGTCGAGGTTGCGGCGGTTGCCAGTCGAGAAATCATCCAGCACCGTGACATGCCGTCCCGCCGCGATGAGCGCGTCGACGAGGTGGCTGCCGATGAAGCCGGCGCCGCCGGTGACGAGGACGCGACCCGTCACGCCGCCGCCCCGCTGCGCCGTGCCATCCGTTGGAAATGCTCGTCGAGCACGGCTTGCGCCCTCTCGAGCAGGGCCACGACCCGCGCGCCCCGTCGGCCGTCCATGATCGAGTGCTCGTGTCCTCTGATGACGGCGGCGAAATGCGCCACGACGCCGGCCAGCGCCTCGCGGCGAGGAATGCGTGGCGACCAGATATCGCCGATACGGTAGTCGGGCATGATGGTGCTGCGTTGCGCCTCTTCCTGGAAACTGATGCCGGAATTGTAGATCTTGATTTTCTGATCCTGGTCGAGATCGTCCCAGATGAGCATTTTCTTGGTGCCGCCGATGGCGAAGCGCCGGACCTTGACAGGCGACATCCAGCTCAAGTTGAAATGCGCTACCGTCCGGCCGGCGTAGTGCACCGTCAGGTAGACGAGGTCGGGCAAGGCCGGATTGACGTGGCAATAGCCGGTCGCCTCCACCTCCATCACCTCCCGGTCGATGCAATGGTCGATGATGGAGAGATCGTGGGGCGCCAGATCCCACAGGCAGTTCACGTCGGGCTGGAAGAGGCCGAGGTTGACGCGCATGGAGTCGATCGTGCAGACCCGGCCGAGTTCGCCCGACCGAACCTGCGCCGCAATGGTCTCGACGGCGCCGGTGAAGAGATAGGTGTGGTCCACCATCAGGGTGCGGCCGGCGCGCTCCGCCCGGGCGACGAGATCCTCCGCCTCGGCGAGGGTCCGGCACATCGGCTTCTCGACGAGGACATGCTTGCCGCGATCGATGGCCCGGCTCGCGAGCCTGTAGTGCGTGCCGACCGGCGTCGCGATGGCGAGCGCGTCGATGTCGTCCCGCGCGATGAGTTCGGCCGCGTCCTCGACCAGCGGCGGCGCGCCCGGGATGCGGCTGAGTTTCGCCCGCGCCGCGGCGCTGCCATCGGCGATGCCGACGACCTCGAAGCTCTCGTTGGCCGCGAAATTCCGAAGCAGGTTCGGGCCCCAATAGCCGAAGCCGACGATGCCGACGCGGATTGTCATTGTGCTGCTTCAGGTGCCGAATCCATGTGATTCGATACGTGAGTCGGGCAGGCGTGTCCATGAGGCGGGCCAGCGCCGACACGACGGCGTCGCGGCGTGCGGCGGTCGCCTAATAGGCCTCGCCCTTCATCATCTCGAAGCAGGTGCGAAGAATGATGCGGAGATCGAGCGCGGGCGACCAGTTGTCGATATACCAGAGGTCGAGTTCGATCCGGCGCCGCATCTGCTCGGGTCGCGTCGTCTGGCCTCGGCACCCATTGACCTGAGCCCAGCCGGAGATACCGGGCTTCATGTGATGGCGCATGGAGTAGAGCTGGATCGCCGTCTTGTAGTGATCGTCGTGGGCGAGCGCGTGCGGTCGCGGGCCGACCAGCGACATGTCGCCCTTGAGAACGTTGATCAACTGCGGCAGCTCGTCGATGCTCGAGCGGCGCAGGATCCTGCCGACGCGGGTGACGCGTCGGTCGTCGGGTTGTGCCTGGACGATGTCGTCGCCGTCTTCCAGCACCTTCATGGTCCGGAACTTGAAGATGACGAAGGCGCGCCGATCGAAGCCGTTGCGGCGCTGCCTGAAGACGATCGGCCCGGGGGACTCCAGCCTGATGGCGCAAGCCGCCAGGAGGAGGATCGGTGCGAGCGCCGTCACCGCGAGGGCGGCACCGACGATGTCCATCAGACGCTTGATGGCGCGTTCCGCGGCGTCGAGCGGCGCGCGCCGCAGCTCGACGAGGTGGAGACCCGCGTCCTGCCGCCCCGGATCGCGAGCGAGGATCGATCGCACGACATGGTTCGGCGCCAGCCGAACCGGGAGGGGAGAGGCCCGAAGCGCGTCCTCGACAGCGCTCAGCACGTCCATGCGCTCGAAGCTTGCCGCGAGGACGAACTCCTGTGCCTGCGAGACGCGGGCCAGTTCGATGGCCTCGTCGGCGCTCCGCCGAAAGACCGGGGTATCGCAGGACGCAAGGTCGTCGAGCGCCAGGCGGCCGACCTCCCGCAGGCCGAACTGCCGCAGCAGCAGGAACGGCGTAAGCGAGGAGAGCTCCCTCGCTGCGCCGATCAGAAAAACCGGCCGCCCCAGCACGCCGCCGCGCCCCATCAAGGTCCGGAGGGCTCCGGCGGCGGCAAGACGCGTCAGCCAGCAAAGCGCCAGCATCAGGACCGCGAACCCGAGGAAGGCACCTCGCGAGACATCCGACCCGAGCTTGAGCAGGAACAGGATGGCTGTGATCGAGGGAAGAACGCAAGCGCAAGCCACGCCGAGGCGCCCGAGGCGCCGGCTCGGCTCCATCAGTGCCGGCAGGCGATAGAGCTCCATGGAACGGGCGGTCGAGACGTAGAGGACGGCCGTGAGGAGACCGACGCCCATCTGCGTCGAGGATGGCCCCGGACGGACACCCGTGATCCAGCCGTAGAGGAGGGGGCCGACGGCACTCCCGATGAGGATGACGCCGGCTTCGGCACAGGCGACCAGCACACCGATGAGCTGCGGGGAAACCGTCCGTTCATGCCGACGGCGGATTGCCCCGCCGGGTGACGAGCCGGTCGGGCTGTATTTCATCGAAACGGCCGCCGCTGCCCGATGGCGCGTGGACGAGGTTCAAGGCTGGTCAAGCCGTTTGGACCTCCACGGCAAGATGCCTGCCGGGGCTTTGGCGGTTCGAAAATCGGGGCTCGGTCGTGTGAGGGCTTCATCGTCCCCAATGGGGGTAACACCTCGTTAACCAGCGGTGAATAGGCTGAAGGCAGGAGGGCGATGGATGATCGCTGCAGGCCTGATCGGCGCTTTTTGCGGCTCTTGCCTCGGACTGAGGTTCAAGGTTGCGCTGCTCGCCGTCGCCGTTTCTCTTGCGGCTCTCGCGGCCGGGTGCGCGGTCTTGCTGGGATCGGCCACGGCGTCGGCCGCGGGCGCCGACCTCATGGCCTGGAGCCTGGGACTCGAACTCGCCTATGTGGCGGCCGTCAGCGTCGCGAGACGGTAGGTCCTCCGAGCCGGGCCACGGTCGTCGACCCGCCGCGCCCTGCCGAAGGGCGAGCATCAAGCCGTTAACAGCAACTCGGCGCGGCGCACGAGAGCGGCCGAAAACTGCGTGAATTCGATGGGCTTGATCAGGACATCGTCCATGCCCGCGTCGAGGAAGGCGGCACGATCTTCCGCGAAGGCATGCGCCGTCAGGCCGATGATCGTCGTCGATGGAAAGCCGCCCTGGGCCTCGGCGAGGCGAAGCCGCCGCGCCACCTCCAACCCATCCATCTCCGGCATCGACACATCCATGAGGATGGCATCGAAGCGAGGCGTCTCGCCGCGCATCGCGGCGAGCGCCAGGGCCAGTGCGCTCCTGCCGTTCGACGCGTGCACGGCCTGCGCGCCCAGCCGGCCGAGGTAGTTCATGGCGACGAGGGCGTTGATGTCGTTGTCCTCGGCCAGCAGCACGCGCAGTGCGCATCGCGGTGTTCGCGGCGCGAGGGTCGGCCGCGCCGGCCGGCGGATCGGCAGCGGCGCATCCTCACCGATGCGAGCCGCGAGGGATCCGGAACGGACCGGTTTGACCAGCCAGCCGTCGAAGCCCTCGACCAGCTTCTGCCCGAAGGCGCGCCGTTCATAGGGTGAAAACAGGAGAAAAATCCGGCGTGCGTCCGCCTGTTTGGCCGCGCCAAGCAATCGTTCGGTCATATCTTGCCCAAGCGCGCAGTCGATGAAGACCAGGTCGTACCTTCGAGGCCCACCCAGGTGAAGCAGGATGTCGTCCTCGCGGCTTGCCGAAACCACTGCCGCACCCTCGGCTTCGAGCCTCCCCGCGAGGAAAGGGGCCTGGAACGGCGACTTCGCGGCGATCAGCGCCCGGCGTCCGCTCAAGGTTGGCGGATGAGGGGGGGCGCCCTCCGGTCGATCGTCGGCCGAAACGAGGGCGACCTCGAAGCCGAAGATGGACCCGCCCGCGCGCCGGTCTTCCAGGCTCAGCATCGCGCTCATGCGCTCCACGATACGCCGGGAGATCGCGAGGCCCAGGCCGGTTCCGCCGTGCCGCCGCGTCGCGGTGCCGTCCCCCTGCTCGAATTCTTGGAAGATGATTTCCCGCTGGTCGGCCGGCACGCCGGGCCCGGTATCGGCGACCGAGAACCGCAGCATGTCCTCCCCGACCCGCTCCACTCTGACCCCGACACCTCCCGTGTCCGTGAACTTGACCGCATTGCCGGCGAGATTGGTCAGAACCTGCCGAAGCCTCACGGGGTCGCCGACGATCCGGCGAGGCAAGCCGGGATCCACGAAGGCGGCGATTTCGATCCCCTTGTCCTGGGCACGGGGGGCCAGCAGTTCCACGACGCTTTCGACCAGCGTCGCCAATTCGAAAGGCTCGGCGCCGAGGTCGAGCTTTCCAGCCTCGATCCTCGAAAAATCGAGGATCTCGTCGATCAGCGTCGCCAGCGCCCTCCCGGAGGTCTTGAGGGCCTCTACATAGGCGGTCTGTTCGCGGTCCAACGGCGTGCCCTGCAAGAGGTCGGCGATGCCGAGGATGCCGTTCAGCGGCGTGCGTATTTCGTGGCTGACCGTCGCGAGGAACCGGGACTTGGCCTCGCTGGCGGCTTCCGCGCGGCGGCGCGCTTCGAGGGCCGCCTCGACCTCCC
>CAXSEU010000075.1:7830-11223 GCA_964236485.1 uncultured Lichenihabitans sp.
CCCCGTCGTCCGAAGCACGGATGCGGTCGCGCAGCCTCGACAGGCTTCGACCCACGCGGACGCGATCGACCGCAACCATGGCCGTGAGGCCGAAAAGCAGGAAAAGCGACGTCCAAGACAAATCGATCATTTGGGTGCCTGCGTCGGTCCGTGGCCGATAAGGCGATCCTGCCCCAACAAGCTTGACCCGGTTGCTGCGACATACCCAGGAATTGCGTGTACAGCTGTTAAGGTTCTCGGCGCCTGCGGGGGGACTCAGGCCCTTTGCGGTCTCCGGTCGTCACTTGGCCGGTACGACAGCGCCTCGGCCAGGTGAAGGCGGCCCACTCCCGCGCAGGCATCCAGGTCCGCAAGAGTGCGGGCGAGTTTCAGGACGCGGTGGAAGCCGCGTGCGGAAAGCCGCAGGCGGTCCGACACCCGGTGGAGGAGTTCGGCGGCCGAGGCGTCGATCATGGCGACGCTTTCGATGACCGAGGCGGGCGCCGCGGCATTCGTCGTGACATGGGCGAGGCCGAGGCCGGCGTAGCGTTTGACCTGAAGGTCTCGGGCCAGCGCCACCCGGGCGGCGACTTCGGCGGAGCCTTCGGCGGGCGGGGGCAGGATCAGGTCGGCGGCGCTCACTGCCGGCACCTCGATATGAAGGTCGATCCGGTCGATCAAGGGACCGGACAGGCGGGCCTGATACTGGGCCATGCACCTCTCGTTCGGCTGCCGCTTGCACGCGTAGCCGGGTTCCGTCGCAAGGCCGCACCGGCAGGGGTTCATGGCGGCAACGAGCTGGAACCGCGCCGGGTAGGTGACGCGGTGGTTGGCGCGGGCGATCGACACTTCCCCCGTCTCGAGCGGCTGGCGCAGCGAGTCGAGGACCTGGGTGGTAAACTCCGGTCTTAGGTAGCAAGCTCACCAAGCGGTGACTGCCCTTGGAACCGCCGATCGGCGATAATGAGGGATGGCATTACCTCACGTCGTCACCGGCTTAATCGAGAAGCGCGCCGAACTCGCGGGGCAGCTTGAACACCACCAGGCGCTCGTTCGCCAGCTTCTAATCGACCTGGACGCAGTTGACGCGACGCTGCGGCTATTTGATCCCGACATTGCGTTGGAAGAGATCAAGCCGAAGCCTCTCCCGGCTCGTCACGCGGCCTACAAGGGTGAAGTCGTGCGGCTGGTACTCGGCACGCTACGCGAGGCTAAACGGCCCGTAACGTGCGCGGAACTCACGCAGCACCTTATGGCGAGCCGGGGGATGAACACGGCCGATCGGCGGCTCGTGCGGACTGTTTCAAAGCGCGTCGGATCATGCCTGAGACATCATAGGAATACGGGGCTGCTCACGTCCGGCAAGACGGTCGGCGGCTTGATCGGGTGGGAGATAGCGAGGTGACGGAAGTTGAGAGTGTCGGATTAGGTTTCCAGCTCTGACGCTCATATAAGCAGGGCTTCATCGCTTGTTGGTGGGTTCGCCGGCACAATGAAAGTCACGATGGGACATCGATTTGAGATGGCGACACCCTGATGCCTGTGACGTTCAAAAACTCCCCCCTTGTAGAAATTATCGCTGAACTGCGCTGGAGTCCTTCAGGCAACTCGCAAATGGTAAGTGTGGGCGGCCTATTCGCGTTAGGGGCCAGCGTTATCAACCTGAACGATCAGCAGACGTTTTTCAGTTCGCTTCAGACAGAATTGAATGCGTGTGGATTTCCGATCAGCGAACGGCTGGTCCCGGTCGGCTTTGCCGTGCCGCCTCATCAAGTTATCTACAGGTTCCGAGGCCCAGAAGGCTCTATTCTCTTCCAGGCCGGATCCGGAGTGTTTACCGTCAATGCGGTTCCGCCGTATCGATCTTGGCATGAGTTCGAACCCGCATTGCAGCGGGGGATAGAAGCCCTGTTCCGTGCTCGCCAAGGTGCCGAGCACAGCGCCCCGCTCCATAGCGTGTCATTGCGATACGTTAATGCCTTTCGTGCGAGGCATTTAGCCGGGAAAACTCCGTCAGAATTTATGCATACGGTGTTAGGCATCTATACTCATGTGCCTGATGTAATTGACAAATACCGAGTTACCGACCATCCTCAGGCCGAAGCCGTACAGCTTACGATACCGATTGATGGAGGCATGACCCTTAGCTTGGTGGTCACCGAGGGGGTCACCAACGGAGAGGCCGGCCTGATCGTTGATTTCTCGGTGAGTACACTACCTGGGCGGGTAATTGCGGAAAGCGACGCCATTGCACTTCTCATGCGCGCGCACGAAATCATTCATGACATTTTCGCGGCGACGACTACCGCGATTCGAGACGTTCTGCAGCCTGAGGACATTGCATGATGAGCTTGCACCTTGCGGATGTTCGATCGAACTATGCCGCGCTGTTAAGCCACACAAGTGTCAGCTATGACGGCTCTTGGAATTTGCTCGTTGCGAGTGATGGATCGTTTGACAACTCCGTTTCTTCGGAGAGGATCATGGCGCTTCGGCAGATAAGCGCGCTCGGCAACCTTGAATTGGATTGGGATGGCTACGGAGGCTTGCCGATTTCGCCAGAAGTCCGACAAAATGCAGCTGTCGCTGTCGGAGGCTTTCCTCGTGACCTACCGATGCCGGAGATTACGCCGAATCCTAACGGCACGATATCGTTCGATTGGGATTCTGCGTTTGGATCGGCATGCTTTGAGGTTGGAAAATCAAGATTTAGCTTCTACATCAAATGGCCCTCAGGCGAGCCTCTGCTAATGGACGGCAGAGCAGACGAGGCTGCGGGCGTAGGTAACGCTGTTCTTTGCTGCCTTTATCCTTCCCTGCCCGCATCAAGCATTTCTATAATGGTGGTCGCTCTTGGTAGATTCCGATATTCCACTTACGATCGAAGATGAAGAAGTTATAGCGCGAGCTATCAAGTCTCCATACCACCACAAAAAGAATAATCCCTCCAAGCTTACGCGATACGCATTCAAAGCCCCAGCAGGACGAGAAGACGTGTCGGTAATGCGACAAGATTACTTGGGAACTAATTGCTGTAGAACTAAGGCAAGAGAAATTTCTTCCGGATTCTATATCGGCCTAGCTTCTTTGAAAGCTATTTCTGTCAGGATGGCTGGACCGAAAGTAGAAGATTCGCGTGAGGAATTTTTGGGACATGCCGACATTCTTCTGGGCATAGTGCTGCAAGCGGACGAGCCAATGGAGTCCCGCGCCTCTCTAGATCTGCGCAATATATTAGATGCCATAGTTGCAGCAGCAACTATGTACGTCGACCCTGATGCGATCCATCCTAGCTCTTCATAGCCCCCGCTGCCAATATCCCTTCCACACCCGGCTCACAGGATGCAGCAAGGCCGCCTCGGTCGCCATGAGGTACTGTTCGCCATTCGAGACACGGCGGTTGTCCTCACGCCA
>CAXSEU010000076.1:0-11150 GCA_964236485.1 uncultured Lichenihabitans sp.
GAGCCCATCGCCGGCGAGCGACAGGCCGAGGGGCCCCGGGAACATGGCCGGGAACAAGGTCAGGACGGTCGCGCGCCACATCGTCAGGATGCCGCCTCGTCGCCGTGTTCCGCCTCATCGCCCGGCGCACCGGCAAGGGCCCCGGGCGCGATCACGACGCGCCTCGCTTCGAAGTCCACAACCGGCACAAACGCCTTGGTGAAGGGTACCAGAAGCGTCGGACCGGCGTCGGGTGCGATCTCCAGGAGATCGCCGGCCCCGAAATTCTGCACCGCCACGACACGCCCGATGTCTTCGCCCCCGGCTGTCGTGGCGCCGAGCCCGATGAGGTCGACCTGATAGAACTCCTCCTCCCCGGGCGGCGGCAGCCGGCTCCGGTCGACGTAGAGCCTGGTATTCGTCAGGGCGCCGGCGGCGTCCCGGTCGTCGATGCCCTCGAGGCGCGCCACCACCATGTCGTTCTTGAGCGGCCGCAGGGCGAGCACCTTCAGGACCGCGCGACCCCCGTCGGTTTCGAGCGGACCGTAGCTGCCGAGCGCCGCGGGGTCGCCCGTGTAGGACTTGATCCGAACCTCCCCCCGCACACCCTGCGCGGCTCCGACCACGCCGACCAGTATCTTTCGTGCCTCGTCCATCCCGGAGCCTCTCGATCGAACCGTCCGCGCTTGTGCCATACCGGCGGGAGACGCTCACTTGCAGGCGCACCTTGCCACGGCAGGCTGATCCGCGTAGCGCTACGCCGCGATGCACGGCGTGCAGGTGATAAGAGGCTTCTAGCGGACGAATGTTGACCAAGATCGTATCGCGCGTCGTCGCGGCGTGTTGCCGGCGGGCTCTGCTGGTGCTGTTGAGCGCCATCGTTCTGACCGGCGCGGCGGGCTATTATGCGGTAACTCACTTCGCCATCAACACGGATTCCAGCAAACTGATCGCCAGCGATCTGCCCTGGCGCTTGCGCCAGGCCGAATTCGACAAGGCGTTTCCCGACAGCGGCGGACTCATTCTGGTCGTGGTCGACGGACAGACGCCGGAACTGGCGCAGGATGCCGCAACGAAGCTCGTCGATCGCCTGAAAGACCGTCACGATCATTTCGATTTCGTCAGATTGCCGGAGGAAGAGAAGTTCTACGAAAAATATGGGCTTCTTTTCCAGCCGACCGACAAGGTCAAGGCGACAGCGGAACAGCTGAGCCAGGCACAGCCTTTGCTCGGCCAGATCGCCTCCGATCCCAGTCTTCGGGGCTTCATGACGACCCTGTCTTTGCTGTCGATCGGCGTCGAGCGCGGGCAGACGCCCCTTGATCAGATCGCGGGCCTTGCGACAAAGGTCGCGGAGACCATCGATGGCGCCCTCGCGGGCCGCATGGTTCCGTTCTCGCTCCAGGGTCTTCTCGCAGACCCGGCGGACGCGGGCACCGATGAGGCGCCAGGAAAGCGGCGCTTCGTCCTCGTCAAGCCGAAGCTCGACTATTCGAACCTCGAGCCGGGCGAAGTTGCCACCGACACCGTCGAGAAGGCCGTCGCCGACCTGCATCTCGACCCGGCGAACGGCGTCACGGTTCGGCTGACCGGCCAGATCCCGCTCGACGACCAGGAATTCGGCACGGTCAAGGAGGGGTTCGCATTGAATTCGGCCATCACCGTCATCGCGGTGCTGCTGATTCTTTGGCTGGCGCTGAAATCCGGCCGCCTCATCCTGGCCGTGTTCGTCGGCACCTTCATGGGCCTCGTCCTCACGGCGGCCTTGGGGCTCGCCATCGTGGGCGCGTTGAACCTGATCTCGATCGCCTTCGCGGTGCTGTTCATCGGCATCGGCGTGGACTTCGGCATCCAGTTCAGCGTCCGATACAGGGACGAGCGCTTCGCGCAGCCAGATCTCATTCCGGCGGTCACGACCGCCGGCGGCAAGGCGGGGCGCGCCCTGTCCCTGGCGGCGGCCGCCACGGCGGCCGGCTTCTATTCGTTCCTTCCCACGGACTACAAGGGGGTCTCCGAGCTCGGCCTGATCGCCGGCAACGGCATGATCATCGCTTTCCTGGTCAGCATCACGGTTCTGCCGGCCCTCATCACGCTGCTGCACCCTCCGTCCGAGGGCAAGGAAGTCGGCTACAGGTTCCTGGCACCCCTCGACGAGTTTCTGTCGACTCACCGGTGGTGGGTGATCGGGGTCACGGTCGGGATCGCGCTCATCGGCTCGCCCCTGCTGACCAGGGTGAAATTCGACTTCAATCCGCTGAACCTCAACAGCCCCAAGGTCGAATCCGTCGCGACGTTGCTCGACCTGACGAAGAACGCCGACACGACCCCGAACAAGATCGACGTCTTGATGCCCTCGCTCGATGCCGCAAAGGCCATGGCGGAGCGTTTGAGCAAGGTGCCGGAAGTGGGCAGCGCCCGAACCTTGGCGGATTTCGTCCCCCCTGACCAGGACGCCAAACTGCCCTTGATCCAAGAGGCTCGCGACCAGTTGGATCCCTCGCTGAACCCGACGGAGATCAAGCCGGCGCCGACGGACGAGGACGACATCGTCGCCATCAAGGCCGCGAGCGCCCGATACGACAAGGCGGCCCTGAAGGGAACAGGCGAGGCCGCGGCGGCGGCCAAGCGCCTGGCCGAGGATTTGCGCAAGCTCGCCGCGGCGCCGCCCGACACCCGCGAGACAGCCCGTCAGGCCTTCGTTCCGTCGATGAAGATGATCGTGGCTCAACTACGTGACGCCCTCGGGGCCCAGCCTCTGACATTGCAGACGCTGCCTGCCGCGCTGGTGCGCGGCTGGGTCGACCCCGAAGGCCAAGCCCGCGTCGAAGTGACGCCCAAGGACCTCAGCAACAGCAACGCGAACCTTGCCCGCTTCAGCGACGCCGTCTTGGCCGTCGCACCGGACGCCACGGGCCAGCCCGTGGTGATCCAGGATTCCGGCAGGTCGGTCGTCTGGGCCTTTACGGAAGCCGGCATCCTGGCCTTGGCTTCCATCGCGATCCTGCTCTACATCGTCCTTCGAAAAGTCGTTGACGTCCTGCTGACGCTGGTTCCCCTACTGCTCGCAGGCGTGCTGACGATGGAAATCACGGTGTTGATCGGGCTGCCGCTGAACTTCGCCAACATCATCGCGCTGCCGCTCCTGCTGGGGCTCGGCGTGGCGTTCAAGATCTACTTCGTCATGGCCTGGCGTGACGGCCAGACCCATCTCCTGCAATCGAGCCTGACCCGCGCGGTGTTCTTCAGCGCGATGGCCACCGCCGTGGCGTTCGGCTCGTTGTGGGCTTCGAACCATCCCGGCACGTCGAGCATGGGCGAACTCCTGGCGTTGTCGCTGGCGTGCATGCTGGTCGCGGCCGTCTTCTTTCAGCCCGCGCTGATGGGGCCGCCACGCAAGCGGCAGGGATCACCCGTGCCGGAGCCCGCCTCAGGCCAGCGCGTCCACGAAGCCGCCGAGTAGCGCCCCTCCGCGGTGGATCGCCTCTTTCTGCCGCGGCTCCAGCAACCCTGCCAGTTCCGCCTCATAGGCGTAGCCGGCGGCGGCGCCCTTGAAGCCGGTTCCGGTGGCCGGATGGGCATAGATTTCGGTCAGGCCGCCTGGCAGGCGGTCGAGTACGCCCGCAATCCGATCGCCCGTCATGGCTCCGGTCCAGGCCAGCCCGAACACCTGATCGGGCACGACGAGGCCCGCCTGGCGGAGGCGCCGACCCAGCATGGCGGTCCACGGCGCCGTTATAGCCGCGAGCACGCGAGGCGCCGAAGGGTCGATGGCACGCACGACCGAGATCGGCTCGCGCGGCAGTCGCACCGCGCGCACGCCATAGCGCCGACCGATGCGGATCATCGAACCCGCAACCGTCGGATGCAGGTGAAAATGCTGGTGCGCGTTGACGTGATCGAGATCGAGGCCGGTGCGGGCGAAGGCCTCGAACTGCGCCTCGATCTCGGCGTCGATCTCGCGCGCCAGTGCGGGGCGAAAAAAGATGGCGGCCCCAAAGGCCGCCGTATCGTCGCGGAACCAGCCTGTCGCGCCAACGAGATGGGGAATGCGGCTCGCCGGCAGGACCGGTCGGGCTTCGACGAGGGCGAGATGCAGCCCCACCCGCAGCCCCGGCAGGCGCTTGGCCCGGCGCACCGCGTCATCCGCCGCCGGCGCGCCCACCATCAGACTGGCGGCGCTCAGCACGCCCTTGAGGTGTGCCTCCTCGACCGCCTCGTTGACCTCGTGCGCGAGGCCGAAATCATCCGCCGTGATGACGAGGCGTCTGCGCCCGTCGGGGTGCTGCTCCCGCGCGGCGGGAGAGGGCATCCCGCTCAGGCGGCTTCCTTGCGGTCGCGCAGGAAGCGGAAGAACTCGACCCCTTCGCGCAGCCGCCGCTTCATCATCTCCGGAGAGCGGACCATCTCGCCGACGATGGAGGCGATCTTGGGTGCGCGGAAATAGAAGCGACGATAGAAGTCCTCGACCGAGGTGAAGATCTCCGTGTGGCTCAGATGCGGATAGTTGAGAGGGGCGATCTGGGTCCCGTCCTCGGTCAGGAGATCCTGGCCCTCGTCGTAGAGCCAGCCGTTTTCCTTGGCCTGCTTGTAGAGGAAGGTTCCCGGATAGGGGGCGGCCAGCGAAATCTGGATGGTATGCGGGTTGATGTCGATCGCGAACTTCATGGTCTCTTCGATGGTCTCGCGGGTCTCGCCCGGCAGACCGAGGATGAAGGTCCCGTGGATGACGATGCCGAGTTCGTGGCAGTCCTTGGTGAAGCGCCGCGCCACTTCGGTGCGCATGCCCTTCTTGATGTTGTGCAGGATCTGCTGGTTTCCCGACTCGTAGCCGACGAGCAGCAGCCGCAACCCGTTGTCCTTCATCACCTTCAAGGTGTCGCGCGGCACGTTGGCCTTGGCGTTGCACGACCAGGTGATCCCGAGCTTGCCGATCTCCCGGGCCAAGGCCTCGACCCGGGGAAGGTTGTCGGTCAGCGTGTCGTCGTCGAAGAAGAACTCCCGCACCTGCGGGAAGGCCGTCCTGGCGTAGCGCAGTTCCTCGATCACATGGCCGATCGATCGGGTGCGGTAATTGTGGCCGCCGACCGTCTGGGGCCAGAGGCAGAAGGTGCAGCGCGACTTGCAGCCACGGCCCGTGTAGAACGACATGTAGGGATGCTTGAGATAGCCTCCGAAAGAGTTCTCGATCTTGAGGTCCCGCTTGTAGACCGGCGTGACGAAGGGCAGTTCGTCCATGTTCTCGAGGATCCGTCGGTCCTTGTTGGCGACGACCACGCCTTCGCGGTTGCGATAGGTGATGCCGTCGATCATCGACCAGTCGCGACCGTCGGCCACCTCCTTGATGGTGAAGTCGAATTCCTCACGGGCCACGAAGTCGAGCGCCGCGCAGGCGTCCAGGCTCTGATCGGGCTCGACCGCGACCTTGGCGCCGACCATGCCGATCTTCAGGCTGGGCTTCAGGTCGCGCAGCAGACGGGCGGTGCGCATGTCGGAATTGAAGGACGGCGTCGACGTATGCATGACGACGAGGTCGAAGTCCTTCACCTGCGGGGCGATGTCCTCGAACGACAGCCGGTGGGGCGGCGCGTCGATGAGCTTGGAATTCTCGACCAGGGCCGCGGGCTGCGCCAGCCAGGTCGGATACCAGAAGGACTTCACCTCGCGCTTCATCTGGTAGCGCGCGCCGGCGCCCCCGTCGTAGCCGTCGAATGACGGCGCCTGAAGAAAGAGTGTGCGCATCACGATCCTGCAATGTCTGGCCGGTTGAGGGTACCGTCGGACCGAAGGGCGAACCGATGGCCGCGCCAATCGATCGATCCAGGCCAGAGGCTGACGATGAAAATCAGGAACGTCGCATAGTCGCGGACGGGGCCTAGAATAAGGCCTCTGGGGCGGTGCCCGATGGAAGCGGCTACGAAACATTGCAACAGTAGCCGCGATGCAACAGCCGATCCGAGCACGGCCAAGCTTCCGGCCGAGCAGCCGGAACAGACGGCCGCGATGGTGGCGAGCGGGATCGGCTGCGTCACCACGGAGCCGACGAACCCGAGGGGATCGACGGAGCGGATGGTCCTCGCCCAGCGCAGTTCCTGGCGGACGAGATCGCCCGGCGAGACGGCGGCGCAAAGGTGGCCGAGGACGGGCGTCGCCGGCACCGCGACCGCAAGGCCCAGCTTGCGGACCGCCGCCCCCATGGCATAATCGTCCGCCAATCGATCCTTGAAAGCCTCAAATCCTCCAATGGCCCCGAGGGTCTCCCGCCGCAGCGCGATGGTCGAGCCGAAACAGGGTTTTGCCATCTTCAGCGCCATGCCGACGACGACCCCCGGCAGGAACTGATAATCGATCCATTGCGTGGCGAGCTTGGACCAGATGTTCGGCAGCGCGATGCCACGGTAGAGGCAGGTGACGAGGCCGACGCCCGGCCGCGCGATCTCGGCGGCGAGCCCCCGCAGGTAACCCGGGCCGACCAGCATGTCGCTGTCGGCGAGAACGACGAGGTCGTGCCGCGCCTGTTCGGCCATGTCGATGAGGTTCGAGACCTTGCCGTTCTCGCCATGCCGGCGAGCTCCGATGACGAGCCTCAGCGACTTGCCCGGGTTTTCGGTCCGCAGCCGCTCCACGACCTCGATGGCGGCATCGGAGGCGGCACCGACGCCGAAGATCACCTCGACGGCACCGGGGTAATCCTGGGCGACGAAGCTCGCGAGGTTGCGATGAAGCAGCGGCTCCGCGCCATGGAGCGGCTTGAGGATCGTCACGCTTGGCCAAGCGCCGGGCTCGGGCGGCGGGGTACGGGGCCGCATCCGCCCGGCGAACAGCGCCGCCGCCGCGAGCGTATAGACGCAGCCGGCAAGCGCCAGGACAAGAAAAGCGAGGCTCAGGACGACCTCATGGGTTTACGCATCCGCATGTCGTCGCTTAAACCTCATGCGCCGAAGGCCGTGATGATCGAAGACCGGCAGACTTGCGACCGGAGGATCGTCGAGTCCAGCCTCATCGTAGCCGATGTCATTTGCCCGAGGCTTGCGGACCCGGAGCCACGGTTGCCTCGAGGAGACGACGGCCTTCGAGGCCCTGCCAGATGAACAGGCCGGGGATGCCGAGCACGATCTCCGGGACGCGCTTCACCAGCGACAGCGCGACGGCCGCCGGCGGCGGGATGCCGAAGACCGCGCAGAGCGCCACGAAGCCCCCCTCTTGCACGCCGATGCCGGCGGGAACCACGAAAGCGGCGCCGCGCACCGCCTGCCCCAGGCTCTCGATCGTCAGCGCGGTCGCGTAGCTCACCGGATGGCCCATGGAGTCCAGCGCGATCCACACCTCGAAGACGCCGAAGAACCAGATCGCCATGTGAAGGCCGAACACCGCCGCGAGAGGCCCGGGCCTGCGGTAGATCTCGACGAAGCGATCGTTGAGCGCCCTCAGGCTGCCCAGGGTCGCCCATCGCGGATCGCTGGTCAGCTTGGCGGCGAGCACCTCGACCAACCGCACGCCCCCGTAACGCTGCGCCACGAAGAACCCCGCCAAGGCCGGCGCCATGATGGCGAGGCCGATGCCCACCCAGCGCACCAGACCCTCGGCACCGCCCACCGCCGCCAGGGAGGCCAGGCCGATCACGGTGAACAGGAACTGGGTCGCTGTCTGGGCCAGCAGGTCGACCAGCACCGTGGCGGCCGAAAGACTGCCCGGCACGCCGTAGAAGGTGAGGAGCCGCGCCCCCACGACCTCGCCGCCGACCTGCGCCACCGGAAGCAGGGCGTTCACGGCTTCCCTGACCCAGCGCAGCAACAGGCAGGCGTTGAGGAGTTTCGAGGTCCTCGGCCACAGCAAAAGCCACCAGCAAAAGCCGGCGCCCGCCGCCTCGCCGATCCGCACCAGCGTCACCGGCACGACGCCCCAGCCGACCGTCGCCAGCGCCTGCAGGATCGGGTCGACGCCGTAGAACCCGAAAAGAGCGACGGCAACCAGGATGCCGAATGCCCCGGCGAGCACCAGGGTCAGTCTCATCGCGCCCCCGCTCTCGGCGATGTCGGCATCAGGATTGCCGGCCCGCCGGCGGAGCGGTTTCGCCGATCTGCACCATCTCCCCCGAGGTTTCGTCGTGCCGTCGGATGCCGCCCGTCGCGATGTCGTAGACCCAGCCGTGCAGGGTCAGCCTGCCGGCCGCGACGCGCGCCGCCACGGAGGGGTGCGTCAGCAGATGCTGCAACTGGGTCCGCACGTTCTGCTCCACCAGGGCCTGGATCTTGGCGTCGCCTTCGAGGTCCGGGCGCATGATCTCGACGACGCTGCGGGCCGCATGGGCGTTGCGCAACCAGGACGCGACCGTCGGCATGGTGGAGAGGAACTTCGGGTCCATCATGCCCCTCATGGCGCCGCAGTCCGAGTGACCGCAGATCACGATTTCCGTCACTCCCAGGGCCATGACGGCATATTCGACCACGGCGGACACGCCGCCCATCATCTCCCCATAAGCCGGCACGATGTTGCCGATGTTGCGACAGACGAAGAGGTCGCCGGGCAGTGTCTGGGTGATCATCTCCGGCACGACGCGGCTGTCCGCGCAGGCGATGAACAGGATCTCGGGGTTCTGACCGCGGGCAAGTTCCACGAAATCGGCGCGCCGCGAGGGGAAGATGTCCTCCTGGAAGGTCCTGATGCCTTCGAAAAGCCGCTCGACCGGATGGACGGGGCTCGGTTCGGCCGCGGCGTCGTTCTGTTCTGTCATGCGGATGGTCTCGCGTGCATTCGGCCGAACGCTGACGTATTTTCTTGCAGCGCACAATGGGCGAATGGCGACTCCAGGACGATGATCTCGCGACTTGCCATCTCGGGCTATCGATCCTTACGCGATGTGAGGATCAGCCTCGCGGCACTGACGCTGGTCACGGGGCCGAACGGCAGCGGCAAGTCCAGCCTCTACCGCGCCCTGCGCCTCCTGGCCGACATCGCACAGGGCCGGATCATCCAATCGCTCGCGGCGGAAGGCGGACTGCCATCCACCTTGTGGGCCGGCCCAGAGACGCTGTCCCGTGCCATGAAGACGGGCCTCCACCCGTCCAGGGGACCGGTCGGCAGGTACCGGTGAGCCTGAAGCTCGGATTTTCCGGCGAGGATTTCGGCTATGCCATCGACCTTGGCCTGCCGCCATGGCCCTCGTCGTCCCGGTTCCATCGCGATCCCGTCATCAAGGCCGAAGCCCAGTGGAACGGCGAAAAGCTCGGACGAAGCAATGTCTTCGCCATGCGCAACGGCCCGCTGGTCCGTGTAAGGAATGACGATGGCGAGTGGCGCCACGTCACGCAGCAGCTCGCAACCTTCGACAGCATGATGACCCATTGCGCCGATCCACGCGGCGCACCCGAACTGCTGGCCCTGCGGGAGCGGATGCGCGACTGGCGGTTCTACGACCAATTCCGCATCGACCGGGACGCCCCGGCGCGGCGCCCGCAGATCGGCACCCATACGCCGGTGCTCGCCAGCGACGGTGCCGACCTCGGGGCGGCCCTGCAGACGATCCGGGAGGTCGGCGATGCCGAGGCGTTCGACGGCGCGATCGCCGACGCCTTCCCGGGCGGCGCGGTCGCGGTGGCGGAACGGGACGGCTATTTCGAAGTCGAGATGCGGCAGCACGGCCTGCTCCGCCCCCTCAAGGCAGCGGAACTGTCCGACGGGACGTTGCGCTATCTGCTGCTCGCCGCCGCCCTGCTGTCGCCGAGGCCCCCGTCGCTGATGATCCTCAACGAGCCGGAATCGAGCCTGCACCCCGACCTGCTGCGTCCTGTGGCCCGCCTCATCGGGCGCGCCGCCGCCCGATCGCAAGTGATGGTGGTCTCCCATGCGCCGGCCCTGGTTTCGGCTCTGGAGCAGGAGCCCGGCTGTACCAGGATCGTCCTGCACAAGCTAATCGGGGAGACGCACCTCGACGAGGAGGCGGACGTGCCCTCCTGGGCCTGGCCCACACGCGCCTGACCTCGCGGGTGGGGAAATCTTCATCCTGCTCTTCTATCCTGCCGGCCAGGTAGTCCGCCGCTTCGAGGGACGCATGATCCTGTCTGAACCCGTGCCGTCTCGCCCCCGGTCGGCGGGGCGGCATCTCGCCGCGATCCCCCTCCCGGCCGACGCCCAGCCGTCCATCTCCCGGCACCGGTTCAAAGCCGTGATGCTGGGCGTCATGGCGGGGCTGCTGGTCCTCGAGGTCGCCGTCGTCGTGCACGGCCTCGACGGGCATTTCAGTTACACGCTCGACGATCCCTATATCCACCTGACCTTGGCCGACCAGATCGCACGCGGCCACTACGGGCTCGATCCGTCGACCGCGGCCGCGCCATCGTCCTCGATCCTGTTTCCCTTTCTGCTGGCGGCGCTCTCCCCGATCGGCATCGGGCAATTCGCGCCGCTCCTCGTCAATGTTGCGGCGTCGTTCTGCGCCGACATCTTGCTGACGCTTCTCTTCGACGAACTCTTCCCGGCCGTGCGTTTGCGCCTCCTCGGCATGGTGCTTCTCGCCGCGGCGCTCTGCCTCGGCTTGAACCTGATCGGACTGGCGCTCACCGGTATGGAGCATACCGTGCAGGTGGCCGTCACCCTCGCCTGGGTGCTCGGCGCGATCCGCTTCCTTCGCACGGAGAAGGTCGCGCGCTGGTGGTGGGCCTGCGCCCTGCTCGAGCCCCTGATCCGCTACGAGGGCGCGATGCTGTGGCTGGCGAGCGCCGGACTTTTGCTCCTGCATCGTCGGAGGGCGGAAGGCGTGGCGCTGCTCTTCGCCGGCGCGGCCGTACTCGGCGCGTTTTCGGCTTTCCTGCACGGTCTCGGTTTGCCGTTGCTGCCGAGTTCGGTGCTGGTCAAGAGCGGTCTGACGAGCGTCGGCACCTTCATGCCCGCCTTGGACCCGCTGCGCCGCATCGCTTACACGATCATCACCAACCTTTCGGTGCGGGGCGCCGGTCTGTTCATCATTTCCGTGGCGGGTCTGGGCTTTGCGGCTGCACGTCAACGACGTTCAGGGCGCGTCGAGGATCAGCCGCTGCTGCAGCTCACGGCGATCGCCATTCTCGTCAGCATCGCGCACCTCGCCTTCGGCCGCGTCGATGCGAATGAGCGCTACACGGCCTATGTCCTGGTCATCAACGGCACGGTCTGCGCTGCCGCCTTCGCACGCGACATCG
>CAXSEU010000077.1:0-2010 GCA_964236485.1 uncultured Lichenihabitans sp.
GCTGATGGCCTCTCCGCGCGCGAGGTTCCCGCTGCGGGACACGATGGCAACCGCCGCGACAGGCAGCAGCAGCCACGCCAGCGCTCCGGCTTCCCACCAGGCCGGCGCCCCCCCGAGAGCGAGGCACAGGGGAGCGGCAACGAGCGCCCCGAGCGAAACCGCGAGCCGTGTCGCGAGAAAATTGCGATGGGCGATGAACTCGTACGGCCTTCCCTGCAGGGCTGGGTGCACCAGCTTTTCGATGTGGGTATTGAGGCTTGCCAAGAATCTCACGCCACGCTCCGCTGAGGACGTTCTTCGGCCCGTCCTTGCAATAACGAATGTCGCAGCCTTGCCTTAAGCGAACCCTAAGCGGCCGTGTCGGCGGGATGAAAAGCCGCGCAACGTCGGGAGTATGCTTGCGACACTTGTTCGTCTTCACGTGGTTTAGAAGCTATTACTTTCGCCCCAGGCGCTACTTCGTGAACGATCGCTGAATGTATCGCAACGAGTTCGAATCGAATGTGCAGAACGGTCGAAACGTGGCGCCGCTATAGGAGAGATACCGAGATCATCAGGTTCAGGAGGTCACATGTTTTTCCTGGCGCGATCCACGTTCTGCATCGGCTTGGTGGCCTTCCTGCTTCCGGGCTCGGAAGAGCGTGGACCCTGGCAGGGCCTCGCGGAAACCGCCACGGCCGCGGCGATGCACCGGCTCCAGGCGGCATGCGGCGGCGATGTCGCGGGCTGCGCCGAAGCCGGCTCGGCGAAGCTGCTCCTTGCCGGCCGCATCCCTGCCGATCCTTCCACGATGAAGCGAAAATCCACGAGCACCTTGCTGCCGAGCGACTTCGTTCCGGCCTGGCGCGGCCCGGTGCCGCGATCCTGAAGGCGGCGGAGAGCCACGCCGCCACCGTCCCGTCGCGGCTCGCCTCCTGTTATCCCGCATGCCCGTCGCCATATGACCGGCGATGACGAGGCAGAACGCGATGCAGACGGTTGAGGATATCATCGACGGCTTCGAGTTCCTGGACGACTGGAACGATCGGTACCGCTACCTCATCGAACTCGGCCGCCTGCTGTCTCCTCTTCCCGAGGACGCTCACAACGAAGCCAACCGCGTCCGAGGCTGCGCCAGTCAGGTGTGGCTCGAGACGGTGGTCGACGGGGGCGGCAAGGACGCCGTTCTGCGGTTCAAGGGCGACAGCGACGCCTTCATCGTCAAGGGGCTGATCTATCTCGTCCTGGCGCTCTATGACGGGCACACGGCCGGCGAGATCGACGTGGTCGACGCGGGTGACCTCTTCAAACGCTTGAATCTTGCGGATCATCTGACGCCGCAGCGGTCGAACGGGCTGCGGGCGATGGTGGAACGGATCAAGCGTGATGCCCGCGAGGCGCTCACATCACCCTGAAGCCGCGGCCGCCGCGACCGTGAGGCCCCGTAGCCGGGCACCAATCGGCCACGCCGATCAGCCGACCTCGCGCCGCCGCTGTTGGCCGAGCCCCATCTGCTTCGCCAGGTTCGAGCGGGCACGCGCGTAGTTCGGCGCCACCATGGGATAGTCGTTACCCAGGTCCCATTTAAGGCGATATTCTTCGGGCGACATGTTGTATTTCGTGCGCAAGTGGCGCTTGAGTGACTTGAATCTTTTGCCGTCTTCCAGGCAGATGATGTAATCGCTGGTTACCGACTTGCGTGTCGGAACCGCCGGTTTCAGCGTTGCTATCTCGGCCACAGCGCTGTTCGACGTTACCCTGATAAGGGCCGAATGAACCTCGCTGATGAGCAGTGGAAGCTCACTCGCCGGCACCGAATTGTGACTGACGTAAGCGGAGACGATCTCCGCAGCGAGCTCCACGAAGGTTTCGGAGGCATCACTTTCGCTGACGATTTCGCTCATGTTACCGCTCTAGGTTGGCATCAGCCACTTGTTGCGAGGAAGTTTGCGGTTCCAGCTAAAGCGCTACCTGAGCTATTGAACGATTCAGGCTTGCCGTCAATCCTTTTGCATTGCGGACTCCGTGGCA
>CAXSEU010000077.1:2020-7947 GCA_964236485.1 uncultured Lichenihabitans sp.
GCATACGCCCGTCGAGTGAGAGGCCCGGCAAGGGGCCTGGAGAAACCAGGGCATCTTCGTTGGTGTGGAAGGGCAAAGGGTAGACGAAGGGGACGAGATCGACCCGTTCCATCGTTGCGCCTGCGAGCTCCGGCCGCTATCCAAGACCGGAACAGGCAGGGGCGCGTCTCCAAGCTCAAGGCCATCGGAACGACCGAGCTTAGGCGGACCGAGCCGGCCGCTCGGCGCTGGCGGGACGCCTCGAGCCGAGCCGACGGGATCAGACACCGATGACTACATCCCTCGCCCTTCCCCGCCTTGCAGTCGCCACGACGCCGACGGTGGAGGCGCGGCCGAGCAGCATGACCGCTCATGGCGTGACGCTGACGGACCCTTACGGATGGCTCCGCGCCGAGAACTGGCAGGAGGTTCTTGAAGACCCCGCCACCTTGCCAGGCGCAATAAAGTCGGTTCTGCAAGCCGAAAACGACCATGCGGACGCTGTGATGGGTCCGACGGCAGCGCTTCGAAAGGAGATCGTCGCAGAAATGCGGGGCCGCATGGAGGAGGAGAATGCCGACGTGCCGGTGCCGGACGGTCCGTTCGAGTACTATGCCCGGTACCGCGAGGGCGGGCAGCACGAACTGATCTGTCGCCAGCCGCGTGGTGGCGGAGGCGAAACGATCCTCCTCGACGGCGATGTTCTGGCCGCCGGCCGAGCTTTCTTCGAGCTCGCGGCGGCGGTCCACTCACCGGACCACTCCCGGCTCGCCTGGAGCGCCGATCTCAAGGGCTCCGAGCTCCACACGATCCAGGTGCGCAGGCTGGATGCCGAAACCGACCTTGTGGACGAGGTGGACCGCACGGACGGCGAAGTCGTCTGGACGAAGGACGGCACCGGCTTCTACTACGTCGAGGTGGACGCGAACCATCGCGCCAGCAGCGTGCATCTGCATGTTCTTGGGCTAGCGCAGAGCGCCGACGTGCTCGTCTACCGGGAGCCGGACCCGGCCTGGTTCGTCTCGATCGCGCGCAGCCGCTCCGGCCGCTTCATGTTCATCAACATCCACGGTCATGACGCGGCCGAAACCCGCGTCGTCGACATGGAAATGCCCGGCACCCAGCCGCGCCTCGTTGCGGGGCGGGAGCCCGGCCTGCGTTACGTAACGGACCACCGCAACGGCGACTTCGTCATCCTCACCAACGCGGACGGCGCGGAGGACTTCAAGGTCGTCGCAGCTTCGATCGAAGCGACCGGCCGCGCGCACTGGCGTGACCTCGTCCCGCACAAGCCGGGCCGCATGATCGTATCGTGCGCCGCTTTTCGGGATCATCTGCTTCGGCTCGAACGCCAGGATGGCCTGCCGCGGATCGTCGTCCGCGACTTCGCGACCGGCCAGGAACGCGGCATCGCGTTTCCGGAACAAGCCTATTCGCTCGGACTCGAGGAGGTCGCGGAGCAGGATACCGCGGTGATGCGCTTTTCCTACTCGTCCATGACGACGCCCGAAGAAATCTACGATTACGACATGGTCACGGGCGAACGCCGCTTGCGCAAGCGCCAGCAGGTGCCATCCGGCCATGACCCGCAAGGCTACGTCACGCGGCGCATCTTCGCCACCGCGTCCGACGGCGAACGGGTGCCGATCTCGCTGGTTCATCGCGTCGGCCTGGCGCTCGACGGCACCGCCCCGTTGCTGCTCTACGGCTATGGCGCCTATGGTTATGCGCTGCCGGCCGCGTTCGGCACGAAAAGGCTGTCGCTGGTCGATCGGGGCTTCGTCTTCGCCATCGCCCATGTGCGCGGCGGTACCGACAAGGGCTGGAACTGGTACGCCCAGGGCAAGCTCGAACATAAGCGCAGCACGTTCAGCGATTTCATAGCGGCCGCCGAAGCGCTGATCGACGCCGGCTTCACGTCGCGCGGCCGGATCGTGGCGCAAGGCGGCAGTGCCGGAGGAATGCTCATGGGGGTCGTCGCCAACGAGGCGCCCGATCTCTTCGCAGGGGTCGTGGCGGACGTCCCTTTCGTCGACGTTCTGAACACGATCCTCGATGCCGAACTCCCCCTCACCCCGCCCGAATGGCTCGAGTGGGGCGACCCCATCACGGACCGCGAGGCCTTCACGCGGATCAAGGGCTACTCGCCCTACGACAACGTCCGCGCCCAGCGCTACCCCCCGGTCTTGGCTCTGGGCGGGCTGACCGACCCGCGCGTGACCTATTGGGAACCCGCCAAATGGGTGGCGAAACTTCGCGCCACCATGACGGGCGGCGGCCCCATCCTGCTCAAGACCAACATGGATGCGGGACATGGCGGTGCATCCGGGCGGTTCGATCAACTGGAGGAGGACGCGCTGCAATTCGCCTTCGCGATCGCCTGCGCGGAGGCGTCAAAGTCGAGCGCAACGGGCTAAGGGTAGCGCGTCATGGCGTGGCCTCGGCGCGAGACGCCGGCGCTTCCTCCTTGGCCAAGAACGTCTTCAACTCGCCCATGGAGCCGAAACGGCGCTTTCCCGCTTCGCTTTCGACCTCGATGGTCCCATCGGTGAACAACGAGTAGGACGATCCGCTCGATTGATAGCGCCCCAGAACCGTCGTCGGACGCGGGCCTTCGTTCGAGATCGGGGCGGTTACCGGCGCGCGGGGCTTTGCGTCATCGTTCTCGGGGTTCGGCTCACGCGGCGGAACTGATGACGGTGGTCGCCGAGGGTTCGCGACTTCCGCCGGAGCGGGGCCGCCGGGAGTGGCCCGTGTCGCCACGTGGGCCTTTGGCGCCAGCGGCAGGGGCGCGGCGGACTTGGGCTCCTCGCTGGGGGGCGCCTTCGGGGCTTCGTTCCACGGCAAGACGTCTACGAGGCCGGTCCTCTCGACGACGCTTCGCAGCGCCTTGAGGCTCCGCAGCACCGCCGCCAAGGCCATGGTGACGACGCCGCCGGCGAGCGCGGTGCTCCCGGCGATGACTTCCGTCCACCCGAACTCGATCTGCATATAGGGATAGCCGTGAACGATCGACCACCCACCGCCGGCCCCGAGACCCAAGCCGAGCGCGAAAATCAACCAAGGCATCGCGGGCTCCCAAGCAAGCCGTTCCACGGGTGTCGCGGTGAACGGACCCGGCGGCCCTTAAGCCGCAATCGCGTCCCAAATTCGGCAAGGGCTTGGGAACGCGGTTGCGGCTGGCCGTCCTGGACACCAGCGTATGTCAGGCTGACGCGGACATACGCCAGCTCCAAAAGGCAAGCGCATTCACAGGCTTGGATGGAAGCTTCGCTTCCAAATCAGCCTCACGTGCTCTAGGGTCCCCTCGCGGCGGGACGCGGCCGGTTCGAACGGCCGAGGCTTCCCGCCCCGCACCCTATCAAGGAGCTTCGACCATGCCCTTCACGCTTCCCGATCTGCCCTACGCCTATGATGCCCTGCAACCTTACATGTCCAAGGAAACGTTGGAGTTTCATCACGACAAGCATCATCAGGCCTACGTCACCAACGGCAACAACCTGATGAAGGGGACCGAATTCGAGAACCAGTCGGTCGAAGAGGTCGTCAAGGGGTCATTCGGCAAGAATCAAGGCATCTTCAACAACGCCGGCCAGCACTACAACCACATCCATTTTTGGAAGTGGATGAAACCCAACGGCGGCGGCAAGCCCTCGGGACGGGTCGAGAAGGCCATACAGGAGAGCTTCGGCTCCTATGACAAATTCGCCGAGGATTTCATCGCCGCCGGCACGACGCAGTTCGGCTCCGGCTGGGCATGGCTCTCGGTCAAGAATGGCAAGCTCGAGGTCTCCAAGAGCGCCAACGGCGAGAATCCGCTGGTTCAGGGCGCCACGCCGATCCTGGGCGTCGACGTGTGGGAGCACTCCTACTACATCGATTACCGCAATCGGCGGCCCGACTACCTCAAGGCTTTCCTGTCCAATCTCGTCAACTGGGAGCATGTCGAAGAACTGCACGGCTCCGCGAGCTGAACAGCCAGGATGGGGGCCGGTGTCTGATGGAAAATTCGCCGGGGCGCCTCGGCGGATTTCGGGCACCCGCGGCTCGCAGGGGCGAGCCCGTGGGTTTCGCCCCGAATTCCCGCAGGCGCCGTTGAACTTCAGCCGATGTACCCTTCCACTGGGGCTCGCTTGAGGTAAAGGCTGCATGTTCCGCTGGCCACCACCGAGCCTCCATGTACAGACATTTCCTATCGGTCGGCGGCCTGACGCTGGTGTCGCGGGCAACGGGTTTCGTCCGCGACGTCGTTCTCGGCGCGATCCTCGGCGCCGGCGCGACCGCGGATGCCTTCGTCATCGCGTTCCGCCTTCCGAACCATTTTCGCGCCATCTTCGGTGAAGGGGCCTTCAATGCGGCTTATGTGCCGTCCTACGCCTCCGCGCTCGAGCGGCGGGGCCCGGGCGCGGCCGGCACGTTCGCGAGCCAGATCTTCACCATCCTGCTCGCCTCGCAGGTGGTGCTCCTCGCCCTCGCCCTGATCTTCACCGACCATCTCGTCCGTGCGCTCGCTCCCGGTTTCGACAACGACCCGGGCAAGATGGAAAAGGCGATCCTGATGACGCGGATCACCTTCCCCTACCTGCTCTGCGTGACGCTGGTGACGCTCCAATCGGGCACGCTCAACGCGCACCGTCGCTTCACGGCCGCGGCCCTGGCCCCCGTCCTGCTCAACGTCAGCATGGTGCTGTTTCTGGCGCTGGCCCGCTTCTTCCCCAACGCCGGCGTCGCGGCCAGCGTCGGGGTCTCGGTGTCCGGGGTCGCGCAACTGGCCATGATGTTCGTCGCGGCGCGCCGCGCAGGCGTGATGGAACGGCTGGTTCGACCGACCCTGACCCAGGACGTCCGCCGCTTCTTCAGAACGCTGGGTCCTGCCGTGATCGGCTCGGCCGGCGTTCAGATCGCGATCTTCGCCGACACCATCATCGGATCACTGCTGCCGACCGGCGGACCGTCCTCGATCTACTATGCCGAGCGCATCTATCAACTGCCGATCGGCGTCATCGGGATCGCGGCCGGCACGGTGCTGCTGCCGGAGATGAGCCGGTTCTTCGCAGCCGGCGACCCGGCCGGCGCGCTGAGGGCGCAGAACCGCACCATGGCCATCACGCTGGCGCTCTCGGCGCCGTTCTTCATCGCCTTCATCATGGTTCCGGACCAGATCATGCGCGGGGTGTTCCTGCGCGGGCAGTTCACGCCGGACGCTGCCGCCGCGTCGGCGTCCGTACTGGCCGCCTACGGCTTCGGTCTGCTGCCCATCATCCTCATCCGGTCCGCGGCGGCGGGCTTCCAGGCACGCGGCAACACGACGGTTCCGATGCTGGCCTCTCTGGTGGCCGTCGGCTGCAACCTCGGGCTCAAGATCCTGCTCTACAAACCCCTCGGAGCCGTCGGCCTCGCGGCGGCGACTGCCATGGGAGCCTGGATCAACCTCCTCATCTTGTCGGTCTGGGGTTGGACCGCCGGGCTCTTCCGGCCGGACAACGTGCTGGCAAAGGTGGCGGTGGCCGTCGACGCGGCGGCCTTCGTGCTCGCGGCCTTCGTCTATATGGTGGAACCGCCACTGGCGGGCGTCACCCGCGGCATGAGGTTCGGCGAGGAACTCCACCTCGCGGTGCTGGGCGTCCTGGGGGCGGCGGTCTATGGCGCCGTGCTGCTGCTGGCCCTTCGCGCGGCGGGCATCGACTTGCCGATGCCGGGGCTCCGGCGCACCCGTCGGCAACCGCGCCCGGCCTGAGCGAGGATCGTCGGCGGCGGCGGCACGACACCCACCTGCCCACGATGGAGACAATTCCTCCGCCTGGGGAGTTGATCGAGGTTCGAGGCGCGGATCGTTCCGGCTGCGAAGACGGGCTCGACCTACGCCGCCAGCGCGTGCAGGATGCGGGCCCAGCTGCGGGCGCCCTTCTGGAACGAGGTCAGGTTGTATTTCTCGTTGGGGGAGTGGA
>CAXSEU010000077.1:7957-11139 GCA_964236485.1 uncultured Lichenihabitans sp.
CGCCCATCATCGACGATTATTTCAGCGCGTCGATGATGCGCGCCCAGCTTCGCGCGCCCTTGTGGAAGCTCGTGAGATCGTATTTCTCGTTGGGGGAGTGGACGCGATCGTCGTCGAGCGAGAAGCCGATCATCAGCGCATCCATGTTCAAGTCCTTCTTGAAGGCGCCGACGATGGGAATCGAACCTCCGGCTCCAGCAAGGACTGGTTCCCTGTCCCACTCTGCCGCGAGCGCGCGCCGAGCACGCGTCAAGGTCTCCGAGCTGAAAGGGAGCTGAAGGGCCGGGCTCGCTCCGTGCGACAGGAACTCCGCCTTGCAGTCCGACGGCAGCCGCTCCCGCACGAAGACCCGGAAGGCTTCGGCCACCCTGACCGGATCCTGCCGCCCGACGAGACGGAACGAGACCTTGGCGCTCGCCTCGGCCGGCAGCACGGTCTTGGAGCCGGCGGCCGTGTAGCCGCCGACGATCCCGTTGCAATCGCAGGTCGGACGCGACCAGATCTTTTCCAGCACGCCGCGATCCTTTTCTCCGACAGCGCGGGAGAGGCCCACGTCGGCGAGGAATTCATCCGCGTCGAAGGGCAGTCGTTTCCACTGGGCCGCGACATCGGACGGCAATTCGTCCACGCCCTCGTAGAACCCCGGCAGGGCGACGCGCCCGGTCTCATCATGCAGGTCCGCAATGATGCGGGCCAGCACATGGATGGGGTTGACCGCCGCACCGCCGAACATGCCGGAATGGAGGTCTCGGCTGGCGCCACGGATGAGCACCTCTTCCAAAACGAGACCCCGCAGCATGGTCGTGATGGCCGGGGTGGTGGCGTCCCACATGCCCGTGTCGCAGACGAGCATGAGGTCAGCCCGGAGTTCCTCCTTGTTGGCATCCAGGAAGGCCGGGAGGGACGGCGAGCCGGTCTCTTCCTCTCCTTCGAAGAGAACGGTGACGTCGCAAGGCAGGCCGCCGGTCTCGTGAAAGGCCCGGCAGGCCTCGACGAAGGTCATCAACTGGCCCTTGTCGTCCGACGCGCCGCGGCCGACGATCTGTGGCGGATCGACGTCCTGCTTGAGCACAGGCTCGAAAGGCCCGCTCGTCCAAAGCGACAACGGGTCGACCGGCTGCACATCGTAGTGGCCATAAAACAGAACATGCGGCACATCCCGACGTGCCGCCTTGGCATGGCCGACGACCATCGGCCGCCCCGCGGTCGGCCGAACGGAGGCATCGAACCCGATGCCGCCGAGCTCTTCCGCGAGCCACGCGGCAGCCCGCTCGCACTCGGCCACATGAGCCGCGTCGGTCGAGATGGAAGGCACGGCGAGAAGACCGAAGAGACGCCGCAGCGCCGCCCCGCGGTTGGCATGGAGTTTGTCGAGAATGACGTCGATCGTGGCCATGACGGTGCTCTCTCGGGAGAGGGTCGGCGAGCATTACCAGCCCGCCCCGCGTCCGCAAAGGATGGGGCGTCATCTGACGAAAGAACGCAAGCCTGACTTTCGCGGGCGGACCCGGCGCGCCGTTGGAGGAAGCCTCAGAAGAGTCGGCTGAAGATCACATAAAGTGATCCGGAGAGGACAACAGCGCACGGCAGCGTCAACACCCAGGCCAAGACGATGTTGCGGATCGTCTCGAACTGGACGCCCGAACCATTGGCCGCCATGGTCCCCGCCACACCCGACGAGAGCACGTGCGTCGTCGACACAGGCAGGCCATATTGGTCGGCCGCCGCTATGGTCGCCATGGCGACGAGTTCCGCCGCAGCGCCCTGGCCGTAGGTGAGATGCGTCTTGCCGATCTTCTCGCCCACGGTGACCACAATGCGCTTCCAGCCGATCATGGTCCCGAGGCCGAGGGCCAGGGCAACGACGATCTTCACCCAGGTGGGGATGAACTTCGTCGAGTGATCGAGGCTCGCCTTGTACTTCGCCAAGGTTTTGGCCTCGTCACGCGTGAGGCCGCTGTCCTGAACCTTGGGTAGCGAGCGCAAGGCCTCGGATACGAGATACATATCGTTGCGGGTGTTGGTGACCTGCGCGGGCGGAAGATTGGCGAGCGTCCCATGCGCCTTCACCTCGTCGGCGACGTCGCGGATCAAGGCGGCCAGGGATGGATAGACCCCATCCTCAAGCTTCTTGTCACGGACGAAGCCCGTCACGACCGGACGCGGGTTGCCCGTGATCGCATAGCCGGCGGCCTTGGCATCCACGATCTTCGAGGCGGCGTCGGACGTTTGTTCGAAGGCGGGCACTTCGCTGTCAGGAACGGCACGGTTGAGCGCATAGGCGGTCGGCACGGTTCCGATGAGGATGAGCATGATGAGCCCCATGCCCTTTTGGCCATCGTTCGACCCGTGGGCGAAGGAGACGCCCGTGCAGGTGAAGATCAACAACGCGCGAACCCACCAGGGCGGCGGCGCGTTGCCTTTGGGCTCGGAATAAAGTTCGGGCTTGCGAACAAGGAACTTCATAGCGAGGAGCAAGGCGCCCGAAGCGAAGAAGCCGACAAGCGGCGATATCAGCAAGGCCTTGCCGATGTTGGTGGCTTGGTCCCAATCGACCCCCGATGTGCCGTTGCGGCCGTTGAGCATCGCGTTGGCCACTCCGACGCCGATGATGGAGCCGATGAGCGTGTGCGAGCTCGACGCCGGTAGGCCCAGCCACCAGGTTCCGAGGTTCCAGATGATCGCCGCGATCAGCAGGGCGAACACCATGGCGAAGCCGGCACTGGAACTCACCTGCAGGATCAGTTCGACCGGCAGGAGCGATACCACGCCGAACGCCACAAGGCCGCTCGATGTCAGGACGCCGAGGAAATTGAAGAAACCGGACCAGACAACCGCGTAATTCGGCATCAGGGAATGCGTGTAGATGACGGTAGCGACCGCATTGGCCGTGTCGTGAAAACCGTTGACGAACTCAAAAGCCAAGGCGATCAGCAAGGCGACGGCGAGGAGGAGGTAGGCCAGAATCGAATGGTTTTGCGTCCCCGCCGAAGACACGTCGCTCCAGATGCTGAAGGCCGCGAACGCGAGACCGAGGGCGAGAACGACCACAACTCCAACCATGGTGCCGGGGCTGTTCGGATAGTCGACCTTTGGCCGATCCGGCGCGGGTCTCGTGTTGGGAACGGCCGAGACGCTGGACATGAAAACTCCCTCCGACGACACGGAGGAGTTAGCCACGG
>CAXSEU010000078.1:0-3170 GCA_964236485.1 uncultured Lichenihabitans sp.
GCCCCCTGGACTCGCCCGGAACCTCGCCGTGTAGGTGCGAGCCGACGTGGCTGCCGGAAGACAGGCCCGATCGGCCCGCACCCAGGTCCCCTCGAACGGCAGGGGCGCGTCGGCAGCCGCCCGCCCGGCCGAGGTGGCAAGGATGGCGGCGAAGGCGAGACGACGACCCGTCCCCCGCGGCAGCATGCGATCCCCCCTCATTCGTCGTTCGCCGAGTTGAGGTTCTCGACCGGGATCAGACCGCCATTCGACCCGCTCCGGGGGTGCCGCTTCACCCCGTCCTCACCGATGAATTCGATCCCGGCGCCCTCGAAGGTGGCCCGAAGCTTGGCGAGGATGTCAGGGCTTCCGCCGCCACGCTCGAGCGCCTCGATGTCCTCTGCCCGAACGACGGCGTCGGTCGCGAGATGCTGCGTCGACAGGTCGAGTGCCGCGCGCGCCATTCTGGCTTGGACCGGTGTCACTGTGGCTTCTCCTTCGCTGAACGGTCCCGATCCTTGCACCGCTGTCGCCGGGATCCAACCGGCCCATGAGAAATAGGGCGCCGCGGGAGGCACAACAATGCAAATCCGCTTGGCAGGCGCCGCGACGTCCGGCATCACTATTGCGTCTCGCGACGTCGACCCGGTGCCGGGAGCAACATCGCCGGAGTGGGGGGCGATCGATTTGGTGCGGTCAGGAGATCGGGTGGATGAACGAGGCCGCATCCTCATCGTTCTGCATCAGGAGCAGTCGACACCGGGGAGGGTCGCGCGCCTCCTCGCCTCCCAGGCACGGCGACGGCTCGCCGACCAGAACGAGGGTGGGAACTAACGCACTCAAGCTCCAACCACGTTCAATGAGTGATGCGATCTCGTCCGAGTTGGCAGAAGCAAGAGATGTGCTGCACCGGCGAACTGGACCGCCAACTCAGGCGGCGAGCAGCCAAGCCTAAGCCCCGGGTATTACCGCCCTACATGCACGGTCAAAAGATGGTCGCGCAGGTCTCGGCGATCCAGTCGGCGATGAACTCCTTGGCCGGCGCCTGATTATCGGCGCTGACGTGTTCCACACCGCCGTCCTCGGGCGTGAAGATCCGAAGCTGCCGCTTGGCGCTGCGGATCGCCTGATCGTAGCTGCGATGCGCCGCCTCGAGCGGGATCTGACGGTCGTTCTGGCCGTGCGTGACCAGATACGGCACCTCGATCCGCTCTACGACACCATCGAGTGTCATGAGCGGCGCGAAAGCCATGAACTCGTCCATGTTCTTCTTGCCGAACACCCACATCACGTGTTCCCAGTAGTGCGGCACCGGGTTCTCGCCTTCGCGCTTGAGCCGCCGCTTCTGCAATTCGCCCCAGAAATGGTTGGCGCCCCAGGACACGCAGAGCTTGAGCCGCTTCTCGAAGGCCGCCGCACGCGGCGCATAATAGCCACCGAGCGACCAGCCGATGATGCCGATGACGGAAGGATCGACATCGTCACGCGTTTCCAAATAGTCGACGGCGGCGGCCGCCCAGCGCTCGCTGTCGTGGACGCCATGCAGCCCTTTCAGCCGCAAGGCTTCGCCGACGCCCGGATGATCGATCATCAAGGTCGAGATCCCGCGGCGGGCGAGATCGTCGCCCATGCCGCACCAGTAGATCATCTCCTTCACGCTATCGAGCCCGTTGGTGAAGATCATGCAGGGGGCGCGTCGGTCGTCCTCCCGGGCGGCATGCACGAACAGGCCGGGAAAGCTCGTCCCCTCGTAGGGGATCTCGACCCGCTCGACGTTGAGGCTGCCGAGCCGGGCGGATTGGAGCATCGCGTCGAGCATCTTGGCATAGGCTCTCGCACGCGGCCCGAAGCCTTGGCTCTGCATACGCTCGGCGATCATGTAGTAGATGCAGGCGCGGCGATGTTTGGCGCTGGCGCTGAGCACCCGACCGAGACCCTCGTCGGCCTTCGCCTGCCGGACCAACCGGTCGGCGAGGCCGCACCACGACTCGAAAAAGGCGGCAGTGCCTTCGTCCGCTCCCCTGAGCGCCGCGTCCTTCACGGGCTTATTGGCCTCGTCGATTTCGCCGATGGCGGCGCCCATGCCGAGAGCGATGTTCACCGACAGGTTCCAGACATAGTTCCCCGGAAACGGTTCATACATTCTCGAGACTCCCGCAACAGCTCGTCCAAAATGATCGGTGCCCTACCCGCGTTCACGCGGGCTGCATCATGGCTTCGGTGGCTTCATGGAACAGGCCACCAAAGGACGCTGATGGGTCAGGCGATCCGCTCCACTCGGCGAGTTCCCATCGGCCGAGCTGAACCGAACTTTCGACGACCAACTTGGCCCGCGGGAAGCGACGTTTCGTGAAGGCGTCGAGCGCGTCCCGCACGGGCCTGTCCTCGACGAGCGCGTCGGCCAGCAGCACCGCGTCCTCGATCGCGAGGGAGGCACCTTGCGCCAGATGGGGCGTCGTTGCATGGACGGCGTCGCCGATGAGCACAGTTCGACCGCGACCCCACGGCGGCGACAGCAGCATCGTCTCCATGGGCTTGTAGACGATGTTGCTTTCCGCGGTGATCTGTTCACGCAGGGTCGCCACGAGGCCGCCGTATTCCTCGAGGTGGGCGCACAGCGTGGGCACGAGCTCCGCGTCGTCGTAGCGCCGGTTGTCCGGCTCGGCCGTTACCACGAACATGTACATGGTCCTCGGCCCCATCGGCACGAGGCCGACCTTGCTATGGCCCCCGTAGTAGACGCCACCCCATTGCATGTCGGCGGGTCGGGCGAGGTTGCAGCGCCAAACGCCCTGTCCCGTAAGCGTCGGCTTGGCCGCGTCGCCGAAGAGGGCGCTGCGTATCTTGGAGTAGCAGCCGTCGGCGCCGACCATGAGGCCGTAATCCCCCGCCTTTCCATCGTCGAAGAAAACCCGCACCCCCTCCTCGACTTCCTCGAAGGCGCGCACCGTCGTTCCGTAGCGCACGATGGTGCCCTCGGCCGCCACCGCATCGGCGAGGATGTGATGCAGAGCCTGGCGTGGAAGTCCGTTGACGGCCGGCATGCCGGGCCCGGCCACGTTGCGGTTGGGGACTTCGGCAAACATGGAGCCGTTGCAGTCGTAAAGTCGCCACCCGGGAAAGCCGCCTCCGGCCGCGAGGCAAGCCTCGGCGACGCCGAGTCGGTCGAGCGCCCGCAAGGCGTTGGAGGG
>CAXSEU010000078.1:3180-11114 GCA_964236485.1 uncultured Lichenihabitans sp.
CTGTCGAACGATGCGCCGCGCGCCTTCCCGGAGGAGCTCGACGCCCTCGTCAGCCGGCTGAACGAGCGTGTGTACATGCGCCTCAACGACGTGCGGGACGTGCGCCGGCGTGACCGTGAGGTGGAGCGTGGCCGGCTTGTGCTGGCGATCGAGCATCCAGCCGCGCTCCTGCATGCGGTCCGCGACGGCGTAGAGATCGAGCTCGTCGGAGCCGATGGCGAACACCGTCATCTCCGGCTTGGCCTCGATGATATCGCAGGCTATGCCGGCACGACGCAACGCGAGAGCTGCGCAAAGACCGCCGATGCCTGCCCCGATCACCAGCGACGTTCCCACCCTCGCCATAGGCCTGCGCTCCTCCGGACGGCTGGCAACGCCGTCGTTCAACGGCGGCCTTTTTGAATTTTTGAGCCGCCCTCGTTCGATCGCACGACGCCGTGACCGGGGGAAATCGATTCGTTGAATAAGTAAGATAGCGTCGGTCTATGCTTTCGTCCCTTGATCGACGGGCAGAGCAGGACTCGAACAGGTTCGGGCATCGCGGGACTATCGGGGAACAGACAAGAAGCAGGCTCGCGGTCGCGGAGGGGGCGGCCGCGGACAGGCATGCGCGATGGATGACGAGCGATTGAGGAGCGGGCCCGGTGGCCCGGCATCGGATGCACTTCAAGAACTTCGATCTCAACCTTCTCGTCGCCTTGGACGCCTTGCTCACCGAGCGCAACGTGACCCGCGCGGCCGAGCGGCTGAGCGTGACGCAGCCGACGATGAGCAATGCTCTCCAGCGCATTCGCGATCATTTTGCGGACGAGATTCTGAGCAGGTCCGGCCGTGGGATGGAATTGACGCCACTGGCGGCGGACCTGGCCCCCAGAGTACGCGAACTGCTGCTTCACGTCGCCCGCGTGCTGGATGTCGGCTGGTTGTTCGATCCTTCCACTGCGACGCGCGTCTTTCGCGTGATCATGTCCGATTATTGCGCCATGCTGCTCATGCCACCGTTGGTTCAGCGCCTGGCCCGGATCGCGCCTCATGTCCGATGCGAACTGGTTCCGCTCAACAGCCGCGGGATCGACGGGCTTCTGGCGGGCGAAGTCGATCTCTGCATCACGGCGCAAAACCTCCACACGCTGCACCCGGCATCCGGCTGGGGCACGATCGAATCCAAGGAATTGTTCTGCGACCGCTTCGTCTGTGCCGTGGCGGAGGATCACCCCGAGATCAGGGACGCCCTCACGCTCGAACAATTCATCCGCTTTCCGCACGCCGTCGTCCGCTTCGGCAACGGGCCGCCCACCATCGAGGAATGGGCGCTCCAGCGGCTCGACATCGACATCATGGTCAGCGCCGTCGCCGGGACGTTCGGGCTGCTGCCGACGTTGGTTCCGGGCACGTCCCTCATCGCCACGATCCAGGAACGCCTGGCCGACCGTGTCGGCGAAGCCCTGCACCTGCGCTGTTTTCCGCCTCCGATCGAAATTCCGGATCTTACCGAAACGATGCTCTGGCATCGGCGCTCGGCGCGCGACGAAGCGCACGGCTGGTTTCGGAGCTTGCTGTCGGAGATCGCGTCGGCGCTTTGACCCCCTGTTTCGAACGCAACCGGGCCGCCTCGTATCGGCGTGGCTTATGACTGGCATGGGCCAAAACAATTTGCCCGTCAGAGGGCGCGCCGCATACTCCTGTCACCGGGAAGAACCTTAAGGCCCAGGGTCTGGCAGCGCGAGGTCGCTTGGCATCGGCGCCGCCTTTCAGAGGGCATCAACGATCGGTCCCGAGAGGAACAGAACCTACCTGAGGGGAGGCCGGCGCATGGCGCTCAACCTGATTTCGCAGCTCGCCCATGTCGAGATCTTGTCACCGAAGCCGGATGAAACGGCCCGCTTCTGCGCGGACGTTCTTGGTCTCGAAGAGTCCGGCCGCCAGGGACAATCCGTGTTCTATCGCGGCTGGGGCGAGCACTTCCACCATAGCCTGAAGATCACGGAAGACCCAAAGCCCGGACTGGGGCATATCGCCTGGCGCAGCTTTGGCGAGGCAGAGTTGGATGCCGCCGTCCGCCGGATCGAAGCCGCCGGCCGCGGTGAAGGCTGGAGCGACGGGGATGTCGGCCACGGCCGTGCGTACCGTTACCGCGGCCCAGGGGGGCACCTTCAAGAGATCTTCTGGGAGGTGGAGCGGTACACGCCGGCCCCGGCGATGGCACCCGTCTTCCCGAACCGCCCTCAACGCTTTGTCCCGCGGGGCGTGGCGGCCCGTAACATCGATCATGTTACGGTTGCGAGCCGAGGGATTGCGGCGGACGTGTCCTGGTATCGCGATACGCTTGGCCATCGCTTCATGGAATACACGGTGAGCGAAGAGGATCCGGATTTTACGGTCTTCGCGATGACCACGGTCTGCGAACGTGCCCACGACATGGGCTTCGTCATCGACCCCTCAGGGGTGCCCGGCCGCCTCCATCACGTGGCATTCTGGGTCGACCATCCGGACGAACTCCGACGAGCGGCCGACGTCCTGCTCGATGCGGATGTGGCACTCGAGTTCGGGCCGGGCCGGCACGGTCACGGCGAGCAGGATTATCTATACTTCCGTGAGCCCGGCGGTGTTCGGATCGAGATCAACACGGGTGGTTATCGCAATCACCAGCCTGACTGGATGCCCGTTCGCTGGACTCCCTCGCAGGGATCGAACGTGTTCTATCGCAACATGACGGCGCCGCATTCGATGATGGAAAGCTTTCCACCAGTCGAAACCGGTAGCGTCGCGAGGATCGAAAAATCGGCTCTCTTCGCCTGAACTCACGCAAGGAAATCCACAAGCCCCTCGTGCTGAAAGTCCTAGCTCACAGCAATGTGCTCAAATGGCATGATCTGGTATGTACAAACGGAAACACAATAAAAACGCTCTATCGGAGGGGAACGGCGAAATGTTTGCTGGACGCCCGGTATGAGGCGGCTTGGCCGGACACTATCGGTCGTCACCTCCTTCCTCGAGCTATGCTGGAACGACCGGTCGTCCTGTTTCATAAACACGACAGAACTCCCGTCGCGCTCGAAGATCGCTGTCTTCATAGGATCGTGCCACTAAGCCGAGGGCAACTGGTCGGCGATGCGATCGAGTGTGGCTATCAGTATCTGATCGACGCCGAGCGCGCGGCGGGCGACCAGATGACCATCCGCTGCTCCAGGTCGCTCGGCGGCAAGCTCGTCCTCGACCTTTGAAAGATGAGACAAGGGAGTTCGTCAGGCGGTAGCAGGTGAGCATGGGAGGAAACAACAATGAAGGCTCTTTCACTCGTAGCACGCCTTTTGGCAGGACCGGCGTGGGCCATCAGGCAGGCCTCTGCGATCTTCGCCGTTCTTGCGGCTTCTGCGGTCTGCGCGGCGGAGCCCTCGATTCAGGCGTTCGAACAGCCGGTCGTGAGTTATCCGTTAGGGCCGGCCTTCAAAGTGCCCGAGGGCAAGAAGATCGTCATCATCACCTGCGGCTCGCTCGGCATCGGTTGTCAGTTCGGAGCCAAGGGCGCGCAAGAGGCGGCCACTTTTCTCGGCTGGAAATCCACCATCGTCGACGGCAAGTTGGATCCGCAGGTGTGGAACACCGCCGTACGCCAGGCGGTCGCCGACGGCGCCGATGGGATTCTCCTGGTCGCGGTCACCCCGGCACTGATCCAGGGCGGGCTCGAGCAAGCACGTGAAGCGAAGGTGCCTGTCGTCACGGTCTTTCAACCAAAATTTCCCGACGCTCCTTCGACGGATGGCTATGTGACAAGCGACCATGCGGTCGCGGGATCGATTGTCGGCAAGTGGATCGCGGCGGACTCCGGCGGCAAGGCGCACGCTCTGATCCTCGACATTCCCGAATATCCGGAGCTCGTGAAGCGCAACGACGCACTTGCCGCCGAACTCGCCCGGATCTGCCCAGATTGCAGCATCGATCGCCAGCGATTTGGCGGCGCGACAGCCACTCAACGCCTCGCCCCGCTCGTGACGATCCAGCTTCGTCAACACCCGGACATCACCTACGTCACTGGTCCCAACGACGCCACAGGAACATTCATCGTCCAAGGCATTCGGCAAGCGGGCAAAAGCGGCAGCGTTAAATTCGTCAGTTTCGAAGGCAATCCGGTCGGTTTCGAATTCCTCAAGCGAGGCGAGCAGGCGGCCGAGTTGGCGATTTCCTCGCCGTTTGCGGGCTGGCTGGCGGTCGATGTTCTGGCGCGCAAGTTCCCCGGCCAGAGCTACCCGGAAGAGACCCCGGTTCCGCAGCGCCTGTTCGTTTCCGGCACTACGTTGCCGAACGGCAGCGTCGGCTGGGACACCGACTTCGACTACCGCACGGCGCTTGAGGCACGATGGCTCAAATGATTGCGCCGGCGAAGGAGGACGCCGCGGGAGCCTGTCATAGGTAGGACGGTTCGCGAAAGGCAGCGCTCTGGCATGCGGCGCCGCCGGGCGCGTCAGCTACCTTGACGAGCTTCGGTAATTCAAACTGAGACACTACCGATTGCCGGCTAATGTGGATAAAATCGGTATATATATATATATTGGCGAGGAGGGACGCATGAAGTTCGCGACGTACGAGGCCGAGGGTGGCAAATCGCGAATCGGCATCGTCCACCGGGATAATGACCAGGTGTTCGATCTTGCGGCCGCAGCGGATCGAGCAGGCTCCGCCATCGATGCCTTTGCGTCCATGCTGAACCTGATGGATGCCGGCGAGCAAGGCCTCGAGACGGCGCGCCACCTGTTCGAACAGCGGTCGAGCGACGAGGATCTGTCGGCGCGGCTGGCGTCGGTCAAGCTGCTGGCGCCCGTTCCCCGGCCGGTCCAGATGCGCGACGGCATGAGTTTCCCGCTTCATATCCGGCAGGGTCCGCGCGGGGGGCTCAAGCTCGCCGCAAAGGGCGATGCGGCCGCGATCGCCAAGATCGACGCCGAACCCCTGGCGCCCCTGGCCGACGTCTACCGCGATCTGCCGATCTATTACATCACAAACCGCATGGTGGTGCGCGGCCCCGGCGCCACCGTCCGCTGGCCACGCTACAGCGAGATCATGGATTACGAGCTCGAATTTGGCGTCTTCCTCGGCAAGACGGGAGCCAACATCACCGCGGCTTCCGCGCGGGACCATATCTTCGGTTTCACCATCTTCAACGACTTCTCGGCGCGCGACCAGCAGATGAAGGAGATGGCCGGCCGGCTCGGGCCGGCCAAGGGCAAGAGCTTCGACGGGGCCAACGTCCTCGGACCATGGATCGTCACGCCGGACGAGATCGGCGACCCCTACGATCTCGCCATGGAGGCGCGGGTCAACGGCGAGGTCTGGTCGAGCGGCCGAACCGAAGGCATGCTGTTCAGCTTCGAGGAGATGATCGCCCACATGTCGCAAGACGAGACCGTCTTCGCGGGGGAATTCATCGGCTCCGGCACGGTCGGCAACGGCTGCGGCCTCGAACACGGGCGCTACCTCCAGCATGGCGATACCATCGAACTCGAGGTCGAGCGCATCGGCGTGCTCCGAAACAAAGTCGAGCGGCAAAGCTGACGACCAGCCGAAAGGAAGCACAACCATGGCACGCAAGATCGTCGATCTTTCGGTCCCGCTCGCCAACGACATCCCGGCCGACCCGCCGATCCAGACGCCGCACATCGAGTACATCGATCACCAGCAGTCGCTGCCCGGCATGTTGGCTTTCTTCCCCGGCCTGAAGGACGAGGACCTGCCCGACAGCCAGGGCTGGGCCGTCGAGCGGGTGATGATCTCGACCCACAACGGCACGCATCTCGATGCACCCTGGCATTTTCACCCGACCATGAACCGGGGCGAGCGCGCCATGACCATCGACGAAGTGCCGCTCGACTGGTGCTACCAGCCCGGCGTCAAGCTTGACTTCCGTCATTTCGGAGCCGGCTACGTGGCGACGGCCGCGGATGTCGAGGCCGAACTGACCCGCATCGGGCACCGCCTCAGTCCGCTCGAAATTGTCGTCGTCAACACGGCGGCGGGCACGCGATTCGGCGAAGAGGACTACGTCGCGAGCGGCTGCGGCATGGGCTATGAGGCGACCATGTACCTGCTCGACCAGGGCGTGCGCGTCACCGGTACGGACGGCTGGAGCTGGGACGCGCCCTTCGTTTACACTGCTGAGAAGTATGCTGAAACCCACGACGCCTCCCTGATTTGGGAAGGCCACAAGGCGGGACGCCATACCGGCTATTGCCACATTGAGAAGCTGCACAATCTGGAACAGCTGCCCTCGACGGGGTTCGCCGTGAGCTGCTTTCCGGTCAAAATCGAGCGGGCCTCGGCCGGCTGGACCCGGGCCGTCGCGATCCTCGAAACTTAGGCCGGGTGCTCAAGGGGAGGTCAGATGATGCCGCCGATGATGGTCGCGGTGGTGGGTGCCGGCCTGGTGGGGCCGGCATCGCAGGTGTTGCCGTCCATGGCCATGCCGTGCGGATCACCGATCCGGCCGAAGAGCTGTTGGAGAGCGTCCGGGACCGCGTCCGGGCCAACGTCGGCGAGAACGAGGCCGCGGATTTCGCGCAGGTAGGCTGAGTTCCATCCGGCTGATTTCCTTTTTGTTTTTGCGCTGCCCTTTGTCGGATTGGCGCGTACGGGGTTGAGCGCGAAGCGCCGGATACGGCCATGCTCGATGCCCCGAACGCCCGGCCGGCGCACCAGCACCGCGACGCCTGGTTCGTGCACGACGCCGCCGTGGCGCGCTGGACCGACGCGTTCCTGCGGCACTGGATGGGGACCGGGCAACGCCCGGAAGAGAACCGTCAGCCGCGTAGGCCAGCGGCTGACAGGCTTCAGCCGGGCGGCCTCTCCGCGACGGGGGTCGACTCGGTCGGCTCATTCGTCCTGGCCCTAAGCCAGGCATCAAGCCTGTCGAGCGCCGGATGGGTGACACCCGCGGGCGCCACCGGGACCACTAGCCCCATATCCTTCAGGTTCGCGTAGATTTCGAACAGGAGGTCGCTGGTCACACGAATCGCGCTCTCGACATCCCCGACGAAGCAGACGAGCTCGAGATGGATTTGCGTGTCCGTCAGGGTGGTGAAGAAGACCTGCGGCGCCGGGATGGCGAGCACGAGATCGTGCGACTTGCCGGCCTTGATCAGCATGGCCCGAACCGCCTCGGGATCCAGGGCCAGAGGGAGCGCCAAGGGCAGGGAGATGCGCCCGATGCGGTCGTTGCGCACCCAGTTCTTGACGACGCCCGTGATGAGGCTGGAATTCGGCATCACCACGAGAGCGCGATCGAAGGTCTCGATCTCGGTGGCACGGACGTTGATCCGGCGGACGTAACCCTGCTCGCTGCCGACCGTGACGCGATCGCCGACCCGCACCGCACGCTCCCACAGCAGGATCAGACCCGAAACGAAGTTGTTCGTGATGGTCTGCAGCCCGAGGCCGATACCCACCGACAGACCACCGGCGATGAGGGTCAGGCGCTCGACCCCCAGGCCCAGATGCGCCAGGGCCATGCCGAGGGCCAGCGTGGTTCCGATGTAGCCGAGACTTGTCTTGATCGAGTTCTGCAGGCCCACGTCCAGGTCGGTGTGGGGCAGGTACTTCGTTTCCAGCCACCCCTGCAGCGCCCGCGTGGCGCCAAACACGCCCGCGAAAAGCCCGATGGCGACGATCAGGGTCGAGATCGACACCGTGAGATCACCGACCTTGAAGCCGAAGAAGGCAGCCTCCAGGCTCGACAGCATGTCGCCCGAGGCAATCCGCCAGGGCGCAAGAATCAGAAGGATCGCGGTGAGATAGAGCGCCAGCCTGGCGATACCGCCGAGCAGCACAGCGATCTGATCGAACCTGTTCGGCTTCAGTCCCGTGGTTGCCGCCAACACCCGGCCCGGGGCGCTCGCGGGGTCGAAGACCGCCGGCACGCCTTCGTCGGTCACCGCCAGCAGCAG
>CAXSEU010000079.1:0-1085 GCA_964236485.1 uncultured Lichenihabitans sp.
CCGCCACCATTGCCGACAACGTCGGCGACAACGTCGGTGATTGCGCCGGCATGGCGGCCGACCTCTTCGAGACCTACGCCGTGACGGTGGTGGCCACCATGGTGCTCGCCTCGATCTTCTTCGGCGGGCAGGCGGTCCTCGCCTCGACGATCCTCTATCCGCTGGCCATCTGCGCCACCTGTATCGTCACCTCGATCGTCGGGACCTATTTCGTCAAGCTGGGCTCCAACAACTCGATCATGGGCGCGCTCTACAAGGGGCTCATCGTCACCGGGTTGCTGTCGATCGTGGGGCTCGCGGTCGCGACGCAGTTCGTCCTCGGATGGGGTGAGATCGGCACGGTCGCGGGCAAGCTCATCACCGGGATGAACCTCTTCTGGTGCGGCATCGTGGGGCTCATCGTCACCGGGCTCATCGTCGTCATCACCGAATACTACACCGGCACCGGCAAGCGCCCGGTCGTCTCGATCGCCCAGGCTTCGGTGACCGGGCACGGCACCAACGTCATCCAGGGCCTGGCCGTTTCGCTCGAATCGACGGCGCTGCCGGCGCTGGTGATCGTTGCCGGCATCATCTCGACCTACCAGTTGGCAGGCCTCTTCGGTACCGCCATCGCGGTGACCACCATGCTGGGGCTGGCCGGCATGATCGTCGCGCTCGACGCCTTCGGGCCGGTGACCGACAACGCCGGCGGCATCGCCGAGATGGCTGGCTTGCCGAAGGATGTGCGCGCCTCCACGGACGCGCTCGACGCCGTCGGCAACACCACCAAAGCCGTGACCAAGGGCTATGCCATTGGGTCGGCCGGCCTCGGCGCCCTGGTGCTGTTCGCGGCCTATTCGAACGACCTCGGCTATTTCGCGGCGCATGGGGACACGTTCCCGTATTTCCGCGATGTCGGTCAGGTGTCCTTCGATCTGTCGAATCCCTACGTGGTGGCCGGCCTGATCTTCGGCGGCCTCATTCCCTATCTCTTCGGCGGCATCGCCATGACGGCGGTGGGCCGGGCCGCGGGGTCGGTGGTCGAGGAGGTGCGCCGGCAGTTCAAGGAGCGACCCGGCATCATGGAGGGCACGGAGCGGCCC
>CAXSEU010000079.1:1095-11104 GCA_964236485.1 uncultured Lichenihabitans sp.
ACCCGCGCCGCCATCCGCGAAACGATCGTACCGTCGCTGCTGCCCGTGCTGGCCCCGTTCGTGGCCTATTTCGGCGTCTTGTTCCTGTCGGGATCCAAGGCCAGTGCCTTCGCGGCCCTGGGCGCCATGCTGCTCGGCGTCATCGTCAACGGCCTCTTCGTGGCGATCTCCATGACCTCGGGCGGCGGGGCCTGGGACAATGCCAAGAAGAGTTTCGAGGACGGTTTCGTCGACAAGGCCGGCGTGCGCCACATGAAGGGTTCCGAAGCCCACAAGGCGTCGGTGACCGGCGACACCGTCGGCGACCCCTACAAGGACACGGCCGGGCCTGCCGTGAACCCCGCGATCAAGATCACCAACATCGTGGCGCTGCTGCTGCTGGCGATCCTGGCCCATTGAGGGCGAGGGTCCTCGTCGCCGCCGAGCCCGTCCGCGCCTCGGAGGGGCGGGTTCGAGGTCTTGGCGACGCCGTTTTGGTCGGCCACCCCTCTCCCTTGGGCAATAACATACATGACTCAGTGTTGCGGATGGGCAAAGGAACCTCCTGCCACCAAGGGCATTGCTTTTTTGGTGTGAGCGGTTTCGGAGGGTACCGTGACGATGCAGAAAGGTGCGGATGGGCCTTCAGCAGGCAGCGGGCATAGCTGCGGGTATGCGGCGGCGAGATCGGCTGGGGTGCCGTGGGGATGGGTGAACCGAGATTGGTCGCCAGAACAGAAAGAATTCCGAGCGGGGCAAGCTGCCGAAGATGTTCGGCAGGCGGAAGCAGGCGCCCAAATTCTCGCTTTGCTCAAGAAGTTTCCGCTCTTGAAGATGACGGCGACACGGTTTCTACACGATCAGTATGCCGCTACCTTCGTTCTAGAGGACAGCGATTTCCGTGCGCTTGTTCGGGAGCAGGAAAAGCGACAAGCGGTGTTGGAGGCGAATCATCTTCCCATACGGTAGATGATGCCCACCACACCCCTCCCCGATGTCTTTCCCGCCACCCGCAAGGCCATGCAGGCCAACAAGGGGAAGGACACCAAGCCCGAGATGATCGTGCGGCGGCTCGTGCATGGCATGGGCCACCGCTACCGGCTGCACCGGAAGGACCTGCCGGGGAAACCGGATCTCGTGTTTGGGCCGCGCCGGAAGGTAATCTTCGTCCATGGGTGTTTCTGGCATCAACATTCCGATCCGTCGTGCAGGATCGCCAGGATGCCGAAGTCGCGCTTGGACTTTTGGCGTCCGAAGTTGGACGCGAACCGCGTGCGGGACGACCGCGACATCAAAGTTTTGGAAAACATGGGTTGGCGGGTGCTTACGCTATGGGAATGCGGCTTGAGGGACCGGGAGCGGACCTGTACCTTGGTTCAATCGTTCCTGCTGGACGATGATGGGGGTCCATGTTGCGGGCGATCGAACTCTTCGCGGGTGCCGGGGGCCTTGGAATAGGCGTTAGCCGCGCCGGTTTCCATCCGGCCGTGATCGTCGAGCGTGACCGGTGGTGTTGCGACACGTTGCGGGAGAACCGCTCGGCCCTTGGTGGCGATCATCATTGGCCCGAACCGTCCGAAGGCGACATCCGGGCAGTCGATTTCCGTTCGGAGGAAGGCAAGGTCGCCTTGGTGACGGGCGGCCCTCCGTGCCAGCCATTCAGCCTCGGCGGTAAGCACAAGGCTCACGCCGATCGACGGGACATGTGGTCGGAAGCGGTCCGCGCCGTCCGTGAGGTCCGTCCCAAGGCGTTCATCTTTGAGAACGTGCGGGGCCTAGCGCGGCAGTCGTTCGCCACCTACCTCGGCTACATCCTTCTTCAACTGCAACACCCTCAAATCGACAAAGACGACTATGAGGAATGGCCCGACCACCTCAAGCGGCTACAGCGCCACCACACGGCGGGCGGGCGCGTCGAGTACAGGGTTGTTCACGAGGTATTGGACGCCGCCGACTATGGGGTTCCGCAACGGCGACATCGTATCGTGTTCGTCGGCTTCCGGGACGACGTGCGCGCCGGTTGGAGCTTCCCGAAGCCCACCCATTCCGGGCTGGCACTCTTCGACACGCAACGAACCGGCGAGTATTGGGACCGTCATAAGGTCGCTCAGCGCGACCGGCCGGCGATCGAGACGGGCGTGCAATCCCGCTCGCGTGATCCGGCGGGTAGCCCGTGGGTCACCGTGCGGGACGCCCTGGCGGGTTTGCCGGACCCCCGCTCAGACGCCGCGCTGGCGTGGTACAACCACCGCTTCCAGGACGGCGCGCGTTCCTACCCCGGACACACAGGCAGCTTGATCGACCAGCCCGCGAAAGCTCTAAAAGCTGGCGTGCATGGCGTACCGGGCGGCGAGAACATGATGCGACTGCCGGATCGGTCCATCCGCTACTTCACCGTCCGGGAGGCCGCGAGGCTACAGGCTTTCCCCGATAAATGGCGCTTTCATGGGTCCTGGTCGGAAGCGATGCGGCAGCTCGGGAACGCGGTGCCGACGACATTGGGCGAAGTCGTGGCGCGTTCGGTCAAGGGGCACTTGGAAACCCTGGCGTGAGCCGGCCTCCATATAACCCGCTCGATAAACTGAACCTCGGCAAATCGGTCGCCGAAGCCTTGCTTGATCAAGAGGCTGGACCACTTGGCGCGTTGCCGCCGATCGAAGGCGCTGGCATCTACGTGATCTATTATCGCGGACCTCATTCGGCATACCGGAAACTCGCGGAGGCCAACGTCGACGTTCCTCAAGTGCCGATCTACGTCGGCAAGGCTGTACCAAGCGGCGGCCGAAAAGGCGCGCTGGCGCCCGCGGAAGCCAAGGGGCCGTTCCTTTACAGGCGCCTCCAAGAACACGCCGACAGCGTCATGCAAGCGGACAACCTCGACGTTGCCGACTTTCAAGCCCGGTGGCTTGTGGTCGACGACATATGGATCCCACTTGGCGAAACGCTGATCATCACGAAGTTCCGTCCGGTTTGGAACCTCGTATTGGATGGGTTCGGCAATCACGATCCGGGGGCAGGCCGCTACAACGGACTCCGTCCCATGTGGGACGTGCTGCATCCCGGTCGGAAGTGGGCGGACAGGTGCAAACCAAGGCAGGAAACGGCGGCGGAGCTAGAGGCTAGGGTCACAGGCTTTTTGGCTACGGCGCCAATCTCTGAGGGACGCATCGACTTCGACCCGTCGAGCGTCTAGGTCACACACGTATACAGGCCTCGGAATTTTCGGCGATTTGCACCTAGGCGCGAACCTATTGGGGGTCAGAAATGACCGCAAATCAATGACGCAGAATTTCCGAGTTGACGGAAAACGACTTTGCGCACGCCGAACCACCATAAACCATCGCGGCAAAATCCTCTGGCGCTCGCACGACGCATTCTCACTATGATGTTTGGAGTTGGTGGCTCAGTCCCGGCAAGGCGCCGCGCAAGCGGTTCATGTGTCGCCATCCCAAAAGGAAACGGCCAGGGTTTCCCCCGGCCGCCGCTGGTCACTTAGGCTTTTTGCGAACCACGATCCGGAACGCTTTAAGGCCATAGCTGCTGGCAAAAATCCGCTTTCCATTCCGGAGGCGGATTACTGGAGTGAAGATGACTTCTTCGTCATCTTTTTCTGGAGCGGACATGGATCATATCCATGCTGGAGTACCCGCTTCGTCCACCAGACGCCCTAGACAAGCTAGGTGGACGAAGCGGCCTTCGCTCAGGACGAGTTATCCCATCCCTCGAAGCTCTAATGAACGCGATCCGCTTCGCTCGCGTCCTTGATCCCTACAAGCTTATAGAGGTTGTCGACATGGTCGACAATTCCATCGCTCTTGAGCCTGCTCAGCAAACTGGAAACCGAATTTCGGTCAACTGGCTCGCCGCGTTGCATCGTGATTTCCGCAGCAATAGCCGCGTTGAGACCGAGAGTGCCCCGCTCTTGGAGGAGCGATAGCACGGTGGCTTTGAGGTCCCCGCGCCTGATGCGCTGCTTAGCTATTGGGGCGAGTACGGGTAGTGGCTCGCCAGAGAGCTTAGCCTGAAGCTCTCTTAACGCGTCAACCTTCGCCCTGACCTTTCCCAGCTCCGTTTCGAGCCTTGCAATCTCGATCTCATGGCCAGCGATGGCCTGCCTGATCTCTTCCTTTGCCACTGTCTTCCCTGCCATTCCAAACTCCTTGAGTTGGTGGCCCCAGCGAGACTCGAACTCGCACTGCCCGGCAAGGCTTCCGTTTTAAAGACGGCTGTGTCTACCATTCCACCATGGGGCCGTTAGCACTTCTCGCATCGTTTGAGGCGATAAGTCAAGGCAATGGCTGTCAAGCGCGTTGATGACGGTGGGATCATTCTCGATTCGGCCAGAGTAGCCGGTCCATGTTTATCTGGGTGTCAGCTTCGGGCGTCGCTTTCTGTCTTCGGCTTCGTCGTACCGCGCCTGCTCCTCGGCGACCTTCTCGGGCGACACTGTCACCAGCCGCCGGGCGAGGCTCACGAACCGCTCCATCGGGCTTTGCTCGTTTTCCCCGACCCTGTCGTCGGGGCTGTTAGGCGAGGGCTTCTCCATCATTGCCGGTCAACTCCTTGTAGGTGAGACGAAGGCCGCTCACCCAGGATAGCACGGACGTGAAGCGCCCGAAATCGTTCAAGCCGCGCTCGTTGAAGCGGAAGACCTGTTCGTCCAGGTAGCGGAACAGATGGTAGGGCTCGACGCTGATATAGGTGCCCTTGAGGCCGCGCTTCAGAAGCGACCAGAAATTTTCCATGCCGTTCGTGTGAACGTTGTCGCGGACGTACTCGACGGCGTGGTCGACGAACTCGTGCTTGTAGGTGTCGGACAGGCCGCGATAGCCGCCATGGGCGTCCGTGTAGAGGGCGGAGCCGGGCTCGACGTGCTTGCGAACCTCGGCGTGAAGGACTGCCCGCTGAGTGCTCTCGATGACGCGGGCGCGGACCTTGCTGTCCTTGTCTTCGGTGCCGCGCTCCAGGATACCCATGACGATGGTCTTGCCCGAGCCGCCCGTGCCGGTGATCTTCTCATCGCGCTTGTGCTTATGCATGTTCTTGGCAAGACCGCCGACGAAGGTCTCATCGGCTTCCACACTGCCTTCGGCCTTGAGAAGCGTCCCGGCCTGCATGGCGAGGCGGATGCGATGGAGCATGAACCACGCGGTCTTTTGCGTGACATGGATGGCGCGATGGATCTCGTAGGAGGACACGCCGTTCTTGCAGTTGGAAATCATCCAGATTGCGACGAACCACTTGTCCAGGCTGAGCGGGCTGTCTTCGAAGATCGTGCCGACCTTGGCCGTGAACTGGCGCCTGGAATGACCCTCCTTGCATTCCCACATGCGGCGGGTCTTGATGAAGCGAACGTCCATCCGACCACACGTCGGGCAGCAAACACCGGACGGCCAGCGAAGGGCGACCATCGTATTCAGCGTCACGTCCGGGTCCGCGAAGTGGCGGATGGCTTCAACGAGGGTGGCGGGTTCCTTGCTCATGAACCTACCCTAGGGTAAGCGGCTTACTGAGTCAAGTATGTTATTGCCCTCCCTTGCGGAGAGGGGTGAGGGTGGAACGCGGAAAGCGCGACGGCTTCGCCGTACCCTCTTCCCGCCGCTCTGCGGCGACTTCCTCCGCAAGGGAGGAGGTGGGACTCATCCTCGCGGCATGTCAATGACGTCGTCTTGGGGAGGGGTGGGGCTTGGTCTTCGGAGGCGACGGAAGACTTGCGGCCCGCCGCGGGCCGGTCCGTCTGGTCAGAAGCGGAGGAAGGACCTGAACAGGTTCTTGAGGAAGCCTTGTTCGGCGCCACCGGTCGGTGTCGTCCGGCTCACGAAGTCGAAGATCTTGCCGTCCTGAAGCCCGTAATTCGCGACGCGCTCGACCTTTTTGTCCTTGGTGAAATAGACCGCGAGCACCCGCTGATCGGTGACTTCGGCGGCCGAAAAAGCAAAGCTCCGGTCGACCGTCTGGCTGATGTAGTACCACGCGCTGCCGCCAACCGTCGACGTGGTGGAGGGGGTGCCGAGCACGACGAGCACCTGTTCGGCCGAGGATCCGGTCTTGACCTGGCTGAGGGCGTGCTGGTCGATGACATAGCCGCGGGTGACCTGTCCGTCGTATCCGATGCAACCGCCGAGTGAAAGTGTCAGCACAGCCACGGCGGGAAGGCTCCATAAGCCTTCGGTCCGTCCTGGTCTCGTTCCCCTGCCGTGCATTCGTTGGCTCCGTGGTCACACGCGCCCGATGGACAATCAGACGTCGGAGGTGGCGGGCGGCATCGGCCTTGGCCGGCAAAGCTCCAGCGTTTGTCCTTGCATCGAAGCGCAGCCGTGCCTAACTGCCGTATCGGTGAAAAGCAAGGCGCACCGCGCCTTTAGTCTCTCGGCACATTCTGAGCGATGTTGTCCATGTTCCGCGGCCGGCGTGCCGAGACCAACCGTCGCCTCGTCGAGGGACTGCACGATGAGGTCATGACCGCAGCCCGCCATCCCGCGTTCTACACCGAATATGTCGTCGCGGACACGTTCGAGGGCCGGTTCGAACTGATGATCCTGCTGGGAGGGCTGGCGTTGCGGCGCTTGAACGACGCGGAGGAGCCGGGCCCCTTCGTGGCCCAGGACCTCGTCGATACGATCTTCGTCCGTCTCGATGCGGCGCTGCGTGAGATCGGCGTCGGCGATCTTGCCGTACCCAGGCGGATCAAGACGCTGGCCGGGGCTTTCCTGGGCCGCTCGGCCGCCTATGACGCCGCCCTGCGTCAAGGCGACGGCGCGCTCGCCGAAGCGGTGTCGCGGAACATATTCAACGGTGTGATGGATGGCCGGCGGATGGCTCGGTATGCGGCCGAGAGCGGGCGGCGATTGAGGGCGCGCCCTCTCGACGACTGCCTCAGGGCCGGGCTGTGCTTCCCCGATCCAGCCTCCGTTCTGTAGGAGTTCGCTCATGAGCCCTCATCCTGGACCGACGCCGGTGCCGTTCTCCCGCCCCCTCGATCACGCTGCCGTGGGGGACGCCGGATTGCGCCGGACCATCGAAGCGGACGCGGCGGAGCGTCGGGCGCTGGCCGCCCTCGATGGTCTAATCGCCATCGATGTCCTGCGGGCGGAACTCAAGATCAGCCATGAGGGTCGTCACGGTCTGAAGGTTGCCGGGGAAGTCAGGGCGCGCATCCGGCAGACCTGCGTCGTCACGTTGGAGGAGTTCGACAGCGAGGTCGTGGAGGCTGTCGAGGTTCGCTATCTGCCGCAAGCCGAAATCGAGGCGGAGGTCGCCCGGCGAGCCAAAATACCCTCCATCGACGATGAGGCGCTGGAGGATCTTCCGGACCCCATCGTCGATGGCCGCATCGACCTCGGCGTGCTGGCCGCGGAATTCTTGGCCCTCGGCCTCGAACCCTATCCCAAGAAGCCGGGAACGACCTTCGCGCCGCCCACATCTCCTCCGGAGGAGAGCGCGCCCGTGTCGCCTTTTGCGGTTCTCGGCAAGCTTCGATCCTAGCCCATGTCATGCTGTCGCTGACATACGCCAGCTCAAAACGCGGGCCGCTCTCTCGAACTGGCGCCTGTCGGCAGCGGCATGGCATCCGTTAGCGGCTGGCGCGCGGCATTGACCTTGTGCCTCGGGCCGGGGCAGAAAGTTCCGCATCGGTCATCCGGCCGGTGAGGATGATGCCCCTGATGTCGAGACAAGTCCGGATCGCGCTCGACGCGATGGGCGGCGACCACGGACCATCCGTGGTGGTGCTTGGTGCCGCCAAAGCGCAGGAGCGCTATGCCGATGCGACCTTCCTGTTTTACGGCGACGACGCCGCAATAGGCCCGCTGCTCGTGCGGTACCCGAACCTCTCGCGCGTGTCCGAGGTTCGCCACACGAGCGTGGCCGTGCGGATGGACGACAAGCCGAGCCAGGCCTTGCGGACCGGGCGGCGAACCTCCTCCATGTGGATGGCCATCGAGGCCGTCCGCAAGGGTGAGGCCGATGTCGTGGTGTCGGGTGGAAACACCGGCGCCCTCATGGCCATGTCGAAGGTGTGCCTCCGAACCATGGCGAACATCGATCGGCCGGCCATCGCGGCGATGTGGCCGACCCTGCGAGGCGTGTCGATCGTGCTCGATGTCGGCGCCAGCATCGGTGCCGATGCCCAGCACCTGGTCGACCTCGCCATCATGGGTGCCGCCATGGCCAAGATCGTTTTGGCCATCGAGCGGCCGACCGTCGGGCTGCTCAACATCGGCGTCGAGGAGGTCAAGGGCCTCGAGGAGATCAAGGCCGCGAGCCGCATGCTGCGCGAGACGCCCCATCCAAGCCTCGAGTACCTCGGGTTCGTCGAGGGGGGCGATCTCGGCAAGGGAACGGTCGACGTCGTGGTGACGGAAGGTTTTACGGGCAACATCGCCCTGAAGACCGCGGAGGGAACGGCAAGCCAGATCGGTCGCTACGTGCGTCAAGCGATGAGCCGGAGTCTGGCATCGAGGATCGGCTACTGGTTCGCGCAGGGAGCTTTCCGCGAGCTGCGGGAGAAGATGGATCCCCGGCGCGTCAACGGCGGCGTGTTCCTCGGGGTGGACGGCGTCGTCATCAAGAGCCATGCGGACACCGACGCGGTCGGCTACGCGGGGGCGATCGGGGTGGGCTACGACATGGTCAACCAGGATCTCCTGGCTCAGATCCGCGGATCGATCGCCTTGGCGCAGGAGATCAACATCGTCGCGGCGGGAGCCGCCAACCAGGCGGGATCGTAGCGCGGGACATGCCCGGGACGAGTTGCCGCGAGGGGTGATTGAGCGTAGGTCCAGCCTGCGACCCTCCTGTCCGGATGCAGGGTGACGCACCGAGAGAGAAGATGCGACTGTGGGAATGAGTGACTGGCGTTCGGTGGTGCTCGGCGTCGGCTCGTACCTGCCCGAGCGCTGCGTAACGAACGCGGAACTGGCGGAGGCGGTGGAGACGAGCGATGAATGGATCGTCCAGCGAACCGGGATAACGCGACGCCACTTTGCCGCCGAGGGCGAGACCACGTCGATGCTGGCCACCGAGGCCGCACGCGTCGCGCTTCGGAACGCCAGCCTGAGGCCGGCCGACATCGACCTCGTCATCGTGGCGACCGCCACTCCGGACTATACCTTTCCGGCCGCCGCGACCCAGGTGCAGGCGGCGCTTGGCATCGAGCGAGGCGTCGCCTTCGATATGCAAGCGGTCTGCTCCGGCTTCGTGTTCGGTTTGGCGACGGCCGACAAGTTCCTTCGCTCCGGCTCGCACAGGCGTGCGCTGGTGATCGGGGCCGAGACCTTTTCCCGGCTCCTCGACTGGAAGGACCGGACCACCTGCGTCCTCTTTGGGGACGGAGCGGGCGCCATGGTGCTCGAGGCTCGCCGCGGCGGCGATCCTTTGCGCGAGGGTGGCGTCATCACGTCCCATTTGCGCTCGGACGGGCGGCATCGATCGAAGCTCTACGTCGATGGTGGGCCGTCCACGACCGGCACTGCCGGACATTTGCGGATGGAAGGACGCGAGGTCTTCCGTCATGCCGTGGGCATGATCACGGATGTGGTCGTCGACGCCTTCGCGGCGGCCGGCGTGGGGGCGAACGACCTCGACTGGTTCGTCCCGCATCAAGCCAATCGGCGAATCATCGACGCCTCCGCGGCCAAGCTCGGCATTGCGCCGGAGAAAGTCGTCTCGACCGTTCACCTCCACGCCAACACCTCGGCGGCTTCGATCCCGCTCGCCCTCGCGACGGCGTCTGCGGACGGGCGGATCAGCCCCGGAAACCTCGTGATGATCGAGGCGATGGGGGGAGGGTTCACCTGGGGCAGCGCCTTGCTGCGATGGTAAGCGTGGCAATTCCGGCACGGTCGGACCGAACCGTTTCGGAAGTCGAGTTTGCCGCACTCTTGGCGAGACAGCACCGATCGGATTGGCTAATTTCCGCCGTGGGCTGACTGGTCGAATTTCGCATTGCCCGTCTTTTTTGGCCGCGTGCCCGGTACCCGCTGCCGGAGCGTGTTCGTGTGATGTGCCCATTCCGATGAACTTCGCGCCC
>CAXSEU010000080.1:0-8123 GCA_964236485.1 uncultured Lichenihabitans sp.
GCCTCTCCCAAGGGTGAGCCCCCGGGCCGCAGCGCTTCGGCCAAAGCGGCCTCGCGGGCCCGGAGCAGCAGATCCGTGGCGCGGGCATCGTCGAGCACCTCGAAGCGGGCCGGCACGTTGGCCTCGAAGGGGAAGAGGTGAAGCAGCCGCTCGCAGAAGGCGTGGATGGTCTGGATCTTGAGCCCGCCCGGTGTCTCCACCGTGCGGGCAAAAAGCCGCCGCGCCGTTTCGAGGTCGATATCGCCGGGCGTCGGAGCGCCCGTGTCCGCGATGGCGGCCCGCAGCGCGTCATCGTCGAGGGTCGTCCAGTAGGCCAGCGTGCGGAAGACGCGGATCGCCATATTGGCCGCCGCCGCCTTGGTGAAGGTCAGGCACAGGATGCGCGTCGGCGCCGCTCCACCCAGCAGCAGGCGAACCACACGTTGCGTCAGCACATGGGTCTTGCCCGAGCCGGCATTGGCCGAGACCCAGGCCGAGGTCAGCGGATCCGAGGCGCGCCGCTGCCGGACGAGCGTGTCGTGTGGCGGCAGGTTCGTCGCCGGCACATCACTCATCCGAGCCGCCGCCGTCCTCGGCGCCGCCCGTGGCGGACCATTCCTTCACCCGCGACAGGTGGTCGTAGTCGCCGAACCGAGACGCGTATTTCGGGAAAGGCCGGGCCACATAGCCGGTTTCCGGCCGACGGAAGGCATTGAGCAGAGCCACGAGTTCGTCCCGATGGGTCGCCACGACCTCGGCGAAGGTCGGATCGTCCTTCCAATGGAGATTGACACTTCTCACTTCGGGGCCGCTGCCGAACTTGACGTAGACGGCGGCGTCGATGCCCCGCACCGGTCCGAGCGACGGGAAGCCGCCTCGGGCCGCGATCTCGGCTTCGAGCGTCAGCTGCGGTGCGAAGCCGGCTTTGACTTCCCTCGGGCTCGGGGCCGCACCGGTCTTGAAATCGATAACCGTGACGCGGCCCGACCGGTCCACCTCGATGCGGTCGGCTTCCGCCCGGAGCTCGAAGGTCGACCCGTCTGCAAGGTTCAGGACGAGGCTGCCCTTCTGCTCGATGAGAACCGTCTCGAGTTCGGCGCGGCGGCCGCTCTCCCAGGTCAGGAAAGCCTGCGTCCATCGCTCGAACCTGGGCCAATGGAAGGCCTGGAACCCCGCCGCCTCGAAGGCTGGCGCGAAGGCGTCGCGTAAACGCCCCAGCAGAATCTCGGCCGCGTCCGGAGGTGGCATAGTCGGCAAGGAAGAGTTCCGGGCGTGGTCGGCGATGGCTTTGTGGAACCCGGTGCCGAACTCTCGTGCCCCGAGAGTGGCGGCGATCCTCTCCCATGGCGCGAGCCGGAGAATGCGTTCGGCATAGATGGCGTAAGGATCGCGGCGCAGCACCTCGATGCGCGTGACGCTGAGTTTCCGCGGGCGAAGCTCGACGTCGGGGCGGGGCGCCGGCCGGCCGACCGGCTGGACCACGGACGGGCGGTCCAGCGCTTGGGCCACGTCGAGGTATGTCCTCCCACGCGAGCGGCACCCATCCCACGCGTCCCCCGAGACGGCCTCGAGACGCTGCAGGAAGCGCGACGGCACGGTCGGCGCGCCGCCACGCTTCACGGCGCGCGTGATCATGACCGTGGGATTGCCGAGCGCCATCTCGAAGTCGTGTGCCGTGCGCCCAATCCGCCGCTCCGGGGCAGTGAGGCCGAGGGCCGCCCGCATGGGTCGGTTGAGAAAGGGATCCGTGCGCGCCTGGGGTGGCCAAACGGCCTCGTCGAGACCGCCGAGGATCATGAGGTCCGTCCGCAGCAGCCTCGCTTCGAGCAGTCCCAGGATCTTGATGCGACGGTGACTGCGATGGGGGCCTCGCACCGGCGTCTCGGCCATCAGCCGATCGAACAGCGCCGCATAGTCGGAGCAGTTCAGCACGAGCGCGGGATCGGCCGCCTCGTCGAGCTCCTCGAACAGCCTGCCGAGAACCGGGTAGCCTGGGCTCGCGGGGGCGATATCGCCGGCTTCGTCGACAAGCAGCGCCCCCAGAACCTCCTCGTGGGCCGACAGCCAGGCGGGGAGCGACACATCGCCGCGAAGCCTCCGCAGCGGCGCAATGGCCCCCAGCAAGCTTTCGACGAAGCGGCCGATGTCGGCGAGCTCCGTCTCGTCGAGCCCCCCCTGCCTCCTCGATTCATGTTGCGCGTCCGCCAGCGCACGGGCGTGCGCCAGCAGCACGGAGGGGTCATGCAGTACCCGGGCCGGCACGATGCCGCGCAACACGGCAAATTCGAGGCGTCGGGCGAGGCGCACCACCTCGGCGCGCGGCCGACCGAGCCGAAGGTCCGGATGATGCAGCAGGGCCAGCATCTCGACCGGTGCCAGGTCGGCCAGCGCGCAATCGAGGACGAGACGCGTTATGGCGCCGGCCTGCGCTCGAGCGAGGGGCTCGCCGCTCGAATCCTCGATGTCGATGCCCCAGCGCGTCAGCTCCTCACGCACCCGGCGGGCGATTTCGCGATCAGGCGTCACCAGTGCCGCCGTTCCCGGACCTTCGAGCGCTTCGCGCAGCGCGATGGCGATGGCGAGCGCCTCCTCGCGCTCGTCTGCCGCCTCGACCACGATGAGGCCCTGGAGTGCTAAGCTGCGGTCGACATCACCGAGGTTTCGCCAGGCTTCCGTGGTTTCGGCCGGCCGCAGCGCCTCGCTGACAAGTCGTCCCCGGACCATGCCCGCTCCGGCCCGGGCGCCGATCTCGACGACGTCCTCGCGCCCGATGCCGATGGTTTTCAGAAGATGGAAGAGCGAGAATTGCGGGTGGCCGGCCGAGGGATCGCCGCCGAGCTCGCCGCCGAGCTGCGCCCAGGCGGCGGCATCGAGACCGAGATCGATGCCGGGCAGGACGATGGCGCCGCCCGGCAAGCGGGCCACCGCCGCAATGAGTTCTCCGGTCGCCTTGCTGCTGCCCGTCGAGCCGGCCACGATAACCGGGCCATGGTGCCGGCCAGCCTTCAGGCGCGCCGTCTCCGCGCGGAGCAGGAGGATCTGCCGCGATGCCCGATCGACTTCGCCGCGGGCCTCCAGGATCAGCGGATACTGCGTCATGGCGATGTCTAGGAAATCGATCGTAATGCGCCAGTAATGGTCGAAATCTTCCGTGCCGAGCGGCTTGACGCGGCCCCAGGCGACACCCTCGACGGTCATTTCGTCGATCAGCCCGGCGAGCTCGCTGGAGAGATGCCAGGCATCCGCGGGCGAGGTCGCGACGAGGAGCGGTTCCTCGGCGCTCAGGCTCCGCTGACCATCCGCGCCGACCGATACGATGGCGTGCTGGATGGCCTTGCCCCAGGCGAGCGTGAGCCGCGTCAGCACCATGCGCCGGGCGATGTCCCCGATGGCGCCGGGTAGATCGGGGCTGAACGCGTCCTCCGGACCGCCGTCCTCGAAAAGCAACTCGGTGTCGTCGAGCGCCCCGAGGGGGACGATGCGCGGCAAGAGGGCGGAGGTCCTGCCGAGACGCTCGGCCAGACTCGCCGCCAGAGCCCGGGCCGAGCGGCGGGTCGGCACATAGATGGTCGCGGCGGCAAGCCCCAGCGGCGCGTCGGCGCGGGAGAAGTCCGGAACGAGCCGGCCTCGAGGAGGGTCTCGGCGAGCTTGATCGAGGAAGGCCGCGCTCGGCGGGATCGTGAAGACCCGCGCCGCTCGGGCGTCGCTCAAGGTCATTCCGACCAACGGCGGATCGCGGCTTCCGCCTCCCCTATGGCCTCGGGGGTACCGACGTGGAGCCACAGGCCTTCGAGGGCGCAGCCGTAGAGTCGGTCGGCTTCGGCGGCGCGAAAGAAGAAGGGGGCCAGCTTCACCGGCTCCTCCCTCAGGCCGGCGAAAAGCTCGGGACCGACGATGCCGACGCCGGCATAGACGAAAGGCACCGTGCCGCCTTCCGGGCGGCGATGCAGGCGCCCATCCTCGGACATGGAGAAGTCTCCGGCCCAGTCGACCCCGACGCTCGTCGCGCGATCGGCGAGGAGCAGCAGCACGTCCATCCTGTCCGCGTCCCACATGCCGGCCAGCCGTCGGAGGTTGACGTCCGGTCCGCCGATCCAAAGCGCGGCGGTGTTGCAGATAAAGAACGGCCCCGGGGCGAGCTGGTCCAGGGCCTTGCGGATGCCGCCCGCCTGGTCCAGCAGCAGGTGGCGCTCGTCCGATACGATGATGGCCGGCCTCCGGCGCCCGGCGAGATGCGCCTCGATCTGGTCGGCCAGGTGGTGCACGTTCACGACCGCGCGCTCGACCCCGGCCTCGGTCAGACGATCGAGCGTGTGGTCGAGCATCGCGCGTCCACCGATCTCGACCAAAGGCTTTGGCCGGGTGTCGGTGATGGGTCGCATGCGGGTCCCGAGGCCGGCGGCGAAGACCATGGCGGCCTGCGGCATCTCAGGTAGTCGGTTCATGCGCCGGGTCCGAGCGCGCCGGGCAGGTAGCTCGCGTACCAGGCCCGGAGGTCGGCCAATGCCGGATGGGCCAGGCCCTTCGCGAGGTAGCCCTCGATGCGGGGCAGCATGGCAAGGTACTGGGGCTTGTGGTCTCGCTTGTCGAGCCGGGCGAAGATGCCGAGGATCTTCGTGGCGCGCTGCACGCCGAGGATCGCGTAGGCCCGCACGAACGGGGCCATGTCGAACCTTTGATCGACCGCGCGCCGGAGCTGCGCATAAGCGCCGAGCAGCTTCAGTTCCAGCGCATCCGGCACGGTGGCGCGGGCATCCTGGAGCAGCGAGGCGAGGTCATAAGCCGGGTGGCCGATGACGGTGTCCTGAAAATCGAGCAGGCCGACGCGTGCGCCTGCCTCCCGGGCGTCCAGCCAGAGCAGGTTGGGGGAGTGAAAGTCGCGCAGGCACCAGGTCTGCTCCTGGGCCAGGATTTCGCCGAAGAGCGTCGTGCAGGCTCCCATGAACGCGGCGCGGCCACTGGCCGGAATCGCGATGCGCGCCACGTGGGGTGCATACCAGTCGATCAGCAATTCGGCTTCGATCAGGAGGGCGTCGAGGTCATAGGGCGGGATGGCGTAGGCGCCGGCACCCTGGGGAACCGCGCGGGGCAGGGCGGCGCTGTGGAGCCGCGCCAGGAGCGCGACGGCCTCGAGGTAGCGGTCCGGAATGGGGCCGTCTTGATCGACGAAGGCTTGGGTGCCTAGATCCTCGAGCACCGCCAGTCCGGCTTCCGCATTCTCGGCCAGGATGGCTGGGGCCGACACGCCTTCGGCGCGCAGCGCCTTGCCCATGGCCAGGAAGGGCACGATGTCGGGGGCGAGCCTCGCGATCTCGTAGTAGGGCTTGCCGAACCGCACCACCGGCGCATCGGCGCGTGGCGGCGAGACCATCAGGATCGCGGTCCGCCCATCGGGATTGGTCAAGCGCTCGTAAGCACGGGTCGAGGCGTCGCCGGTCAAATAGGCGCGGGTCGCCTTGCCGAAGCCTGACGCCGATAAAAGAGCGTTCACGGCCTGGGCGGCCGCAATCCGCGTCGCGAACCCCCCATGGCCCGTCACCGTCACGGCGCGGCTGGTCTCGGGGTCTCGCGCATCCAAGGCGAAGGCGATGTCGAGGCGATCATCGGGCAGGGCGTCGCCGATCCTGTCGGCCCATTCGACGAGCACCAGAGCTCCCTCGGATGCCTCGTCCCAGTCGAGCTCGGCGACCTCGTCGGTGCCGCGAATGCGGTAGAGGTCGGCGTGAACGATCGGGAAGGCGGGACTGTGATAGAGCTGCATCAGCGTGAAGGTCGGGCTCGGGACCTCGAGCTCAGGCTCGGCGGCCATGTGTCGGATGAGCGCCCGCGCGAAGGTGGTTTTTCCCGCTCCGAGATCGCCCGACAGCGTCACGAGGTCGCCCGCATGAAGGAACTCGGCGACCTCGGCGGCGAAACGTTCCGTGTCTTCCAGCGAACCGAGGCTGACCGACCAGATCGCGCGGGACGAAGCTTCGCTAGTCACAAGGCCGCCCTCGGGCTTAGGTTGACGGCGTGCCGCGGGCGACAGCCTCGTCTCGCGTTTCATCGGATCCATGGCCCGTGAGTACACGAGGACGAATTTATGAACAATGAAGGTGAATGTCGGGTAAAACGGACGCATCGTTCGATGGGCGTCCCGTGCCGCCGGCGTGCTCCTCCGGGGCGCCGGGGCAGCGATTCAGCCCGATTACGGCGCTCCGGCGCGTTATGATGGAAGCGGCTCCTCGCCTTTCGGTGGCGGCAGAGCTTCTCTTTGTTGGACCGATCCGATGAGTGATGACCGAACGCTGGTGAGCGGTGAGGCAGCAGGCAAGGCCGGCAAGCCGAAGCCCCTGTTGCCGGCCGTGAGGCCCGTGCCGCCGAAGGTCGCGGGGTCGGCCTCCGAGGAGCACCGCAACCCTGGCGCGCCGCTGCGGCCGGAATGGTTCGACGGCATCCAGGTCAACCTCAGCGCCGTCGAGCGGCGCGCCGCGACGATGGGCACGCGCCGATCGGTCAAGAAGGAGTTCCAGGCGGCGTGGCTGGTCAGGGCCATCACCTGCATCGATCTTACGACGCTGGCGGGGGACGACACGCCCGGCCGGGTGCATCGTCTCGCCATGAAGGCACGGCGGCCGGTGCGCGAGGACATCCTCGCGGCCCTTGGCCTCGCCGATGCGCCGCCGACCGTGGGAGCGGTGTGCGTCTATCCCACCATGGTGGGCCCGGCCGTCAAGGCGCTACGCGGCTCCGGCATACCGGTCGCTTCCGTCGCTACCGGCTTTCCGGCGGGTCTGACCCCGCTGCCGCAACGGCTCGCCGAGATCCGCTACGCGGTCGAGGAAGGCGCTAAGGAGATCGACATCGTCATCACCCGCGCGCACGTGCTGCTCGGCCAATGGTCGGCGCTCTACGAGGAGGTCGCGGCCATGCGGGAGGCGTGTGGGCCCGCCCATCTCAAGGCGATCCTCGGCACGGGAGACCTCAAGACCCTGCGCAACGTCTACAAGGCCAGCATGGTGGCCATGCAGGCGGGCGCCGATTTCATCAAGACCTCGACCGGCAAGGAGGACGTGAACGCCACGCTGCCGGTGAGCCTCACGATGATCCGGGCGCTGCGCGATTACGGCGATCTCACCGGCGAGCGGGTGGGATTCAAGCCCGCCGGTGGACTGAAGACCGCCAAGGACGCGCTGACCTGGCTCAGCCTGATGAAGGAGGAACTCGGCCATCCCTGGCTGCGGCCCGACCTCTTCCGCATCGGGGCCTCGTCGATGCTGGCCGACATCGAGCGCCAACTCGAGCACTACGTCACCGGGCACTACGCGGCGGCCTCGCATCACGCGATGGCGTAAGGTGGGCGTTGCGGAAAGCGGCAGTGCTTTTTTCCGCTTATCCCCGCATAGGCGGGGATGAGCGGGGCCGTAATCAATCCGAGGATCAAAGGACTTCAGGACCATCCCATGCCCGCCATCACGGAGATTCTCGAAACCATGGAGTATGGTCCTGCCCCTGAGGCTGCGGATCATGTGCACGAATGGCTGGCCACCCATAGCGCGGGCTTCGGCCATTTCATCGACGGGCGCTTCACGGTGCCGTCCGACGGGCAGACCTTCGAGGTCCGCGATCCGGCGCGGGACCAACCCCTCGCCAGGGTTTCGCAGGGCACGGGAGCCGACATCGATGCAGCCGTGGCGGCCGCCCGAGCCGCCTTCGAGAGTTGGTCCGCGATGCCGGGCCACAGCCGCGCCCGGCATCTCTATGCCATCGCTCGCCACGTCCAGAAGCGTGAGCGCTTCCTGTCGGTGCTGGAGTCGATCGACAACGGCAAGCCCATCCGCGAATCGCGCGACATCGACGTCCCGCTTGTGGCGCGCCACTTCTACCATCACGCCGGATGGGCGGAACTGATCGAGGGCGAGTTCCCGGGGTCGAAGCCGGTCGGTGTCTGCGGCCAGATCATCCCATGGAACTTCCCCCTGCTGATGCTGGCCTGGAAGATCGCCCCGGCGCTCGCGGCCGGCAACACCGTGGTGCTCAAGCCCGCCGAGTTCACGCCGCTGACCGCGCTCGCCTTCGCGGAGATCTGCCGCGAGGCGGGCCTGCCGAACGGCGTCGTCAACATCGTCACCGGCGACGGCGCGACCGGGGAGGCATTGGTTGGC
>CAXSEU010000080.1:8133-8882 GCA_964236485.1 uncultured Lichenihabitans sp.
CGTCGACAAGATCGCCTTCACGGGCTCGACCGAGGTCGGCCGGCGGATCCGCCAACAGACCGCGGGATCGGTCAAGAAGTTGAGCCTCGAACTCGGCGGCAAATCGCCTTTCATCGTCTTCGACGACGCCGATCTCGACGGCGCTGTCGAGGGGGTGGTTGACGCCATCTGGTTCAACCAGGGCCAGGTCTGCTGCGCCGGCTCGCGGCTTCTGGTGCAGGAGGGCGTCGCCGAGAGGTTCTACGCCAAGCTCAAGCGCCGCATGGGCACCCTGAGGGTCGGCGATCCGCTCGACAAGTCGGTCGATGTCGGGGCCATCGTGGCACCGGTGCAACTGCAGCGCATCCGCGACCTCGTGGCGACCGGGGAAGCCGAGGGCGCCACCCTGTTCCAGGTGCCGGGGGCCATGCCCGCGACGGGCTGCTTCTTCCCGCCGACGCTGTTCACCGAGGTGGCGCCGGCCTCGACGATCGCCGAGGTGGAGATCTTCGGCCCCGTCGCGGTCGCCATGACGTTCCGCACGCCCGACGAGGCGATCCTGCTCGCCAACAACACCCGCTACGGCCTCGCGGCGTCGATCTGGTCCGAGAACATAAACCTGGCGCTCGACAGCGCGGCCAAGATCAAGGCCGGCGTGGTTTGGGTGAATTCGACCAACATGTTCGACGCCGCGGCGGGTTTCGGCGGCTACAGGGAAAGTGGCTTCGGGCGCGAGGGCGGCCGGGAGGGATTGAGCGAGTATCTCACCT
>CAXSEU010000080.1:8906-11064 GCA_964236485.1 uncultured Lichenihabitans sp.
GTGTTGTTGGAGTCGCGGCTTTCGGCACTGCCGGCCGAAAGGGCTGACGCGGCGCCCGGCACCCCGAGCATCGACCGCACCGCCAAGCTCTACATCGGCGGCAAGCAGACGCGGCCGGATTCGGGTTATTCCTATACCGTCCGCGACCCTGACGGCGTGCCGCTCGGGCAAGCTGGGCTCGGCAACCGCAAGGACATCCGCAACGCCGTCGAGGCGGCCGCCAAGGCCGGCGCCTGGGGGGCCGCCACGGCGCACAACCGCGCGCAGGTGCTCTATTACGTGGCCGAGAACCTCCTCACGCGCGCCGCGGAGTTCGAGGTGAGGCTCGCTGCCATGACGGGTGCCTCACCTGAGGCGGCGGCACGCGAGGTCGACGCGGCGGTGCGCCGGACGTTCTTCTACGCCGCCTGGGCGGACAAATACGACGGGCAGGTGCATGCCACCCGCTCGCGCCACGTGACGCTCGCCATGAACGAGCCGTTCGGCACCATGGGGCTCGTCTGCCCGGACGAGGCGCCGCTGCTCGGCTTTTTGTCGCTTCTGATGCCGGCGATCGCCATGGGCAATTGCGTCGTCGTGGTGCCGTCCTCGAGCCACCCCCTGGCCGCGACTGACTTCTACCAGGTGCTCGATACCAGCGACGTGCCGGCAGGCGTCGTCAATATCGTCACCGGCGAGTCCGACGTCTTGGCCAAGACGCTCGCCGAGCATCACGATGTGGCGGCGCTCTGGTATGTCGGGTCCCAGGCCGGAAGCGCGATGGTGGAAAAAGCGTCCGCCTCGAACCTCAAGCCGACCTGGGTCAGCGACGGTTTTGGACGCGACTGGTTCTCGACCGCCGAGGGCCAGGGCCGCGAGTACCTGCGGCGCGCCACGCAGGTCAAGAACATCTGGGTCCCTTACGGCGAGTGAGGATCGGCTTCCCGCCATCGGATGTTTCCGGGCGGGGCTCGGAGGGTACCGGCTGATGCTTGTCTTGAACGCCCAAAGCACGGCGCTCGTCATCGTGGATCTTCAACACGGGGTTTTGGGGCTGCCGATGACGCCCAACCACGTCGACGACGTCGTGGCCCGGGCCGTGGAACTCGCCCATGCGCTCGCCCGCGCCGGCGGAACCATCGTCACCGTCACCGTCGACTATGCCGAAGGTTATGCCGATCGCCCCAACCGGCCGACGGACGCGCCGCTGCGCCTACCCGCCGAGGGCCTGCCGGAAAACTGGGCGACACTCGTTCCCGAAATCTCGGCGCTTTCCGCCAAGGTGCATATTACCAAGCGTCAGCAGAGCGCCTTCTTCGGCACCGAACTCGATCTGCAGCTCCGGCGACGCGGCATCGGCACGGTGGTCATCTGCGGGCTCGCGACGAACTTCGGGGTGGAGGCGACGGCGCGCGATGCTCACAACCTGAACTATGCCGTGGTCATTGCCGCGGATACCTGCAGCAGCACGGCACCCGGTCTTCACGAGTTCGCGATCACCCATATCCTGCCGAGAATTTCACGCGTCAGAGGTTCGGCCGAGATCGTCGCGGCGCTCGGCGCCAGTGGCAGCAACTCGTCGTCACCTTGATACGCTGAAGACCTCTCCCGCGAGGGGTCCCGACCGGAGGCGGACAGGTCGAAGGCGTAGACGTCCTGCAACAGCTCGACGAAAGCGGTCGCGCCGTAGTCGGCCGATGCCTCGCCTTTGTGTGCCGTGCCGGCCGCCGCATTGCCCATGGCGCCGCTCGCCGAGACATCCTGCGCGGCCCAGCCGAAGCCCACCGGGTGGGTGACGCGCAACCAGGTGAATTCTCGTTCGATGGCGACACTCGAGGGCACGAAATGCTCGGCAAGGTCGGTGCGCACGAGGTCCGGCCGAAAAGCGAGCATAAGCGAGGTCTCGGCCTCGCCGGCATGGATGCCGTGGACGTTCTCCTCGGGTGGGTAGAGCCCGTCCGGATACCCGAAGCGGCTCCAGGACGCCACGACGACCAGCATGCCGAGCCGAACCCGGAGGTCTCGTGCCACGATGTCGAGCGGTGGGATGTTGCCCCCATGCGAATTGGCGATGACGAGCTTGCGGCAGCCGGCCCTGAACACGCCCTCGCCGATCTCGGTCCAGGTGCGGATCACCGTCTCGGCCGACAGCGTCAGCGTTCCCGGAAAGCCGATATGC
>CAXSEU010000081.1:0-11053 GCA_964236485.1 uncultured Lichenihabitans sp.
AGAGGAAGGCGAGGGTATCCGCGACAAGGACCATCTGTTCGACCACGAAAGCCGCGAAGGCGACGTAGCCGCTGAGCACGCAGAGCAGCAGCACCACCATGAGGGTCCATCCGACGAGGCGCATCACCGCGACCCAGTGATCGCCCTCGGGGCTTCGCGCCTGCTCCTGGCCGGTACGACGGGCCAGGATTCCCTTGCGGGTTTGGACCACCATGGCCAGCACCACCGCCAATGCCCCAAGGCCCTGGGTCGCCACGGCGGTGGGAAGCGCAACCGCGATCACGTCGTTGACCGCTTCCACGGTCTTCTGCAGGGCAAGCAGGGCGGAAACCGAGATGGCAAGATGATAAAGGATCTTGGCACCGGCGTCCGAGGTGGGCACCAGACGCCAGTTGGGACTTTTCGGCGCTAGGATCCCGCGCATCAGCCCGGTGGTGAGGGCGACGACCGCGACGCCGAGGGTCAAGGCACGGCCAACCGGCTGGAAGCGCGTCGGGAGATCGAAAAGCTGGACCAGCCCCCCGACCGCGAGGATCGCCAGCGACGGCACGACGGCGGTGGCGCTTGCCACCCGCAGCGCCGCCAGCGCCTTTCGGAGACGGCCGGGTGTGGTCTCCTCGGCCCGGCTCCGTACATGGCAGGCGACCCGCCATACCGGCCAATAGGCGAGGGCGATGCCCGTCAGGAGCGTGCCAAGGGCGACACGTTGCCACTGGGACAGCCTAGTCCAGGACGCCGTCATCCAGTCGGTGGCGAGGGTCGATACCGCCCTCCAGTCGGACGGCAGTTCCCGGATCACGTCGCTCCAGAGGGCAGGGCTGGCGAGGCTGTAGGACCGCGCCAGCAGCGCCCGGGCGAAGCGGGAACGAATCTGGGAGCCGATCGTCTCGCTGATCTGACTGGCTTGTACGGCGATCACGCGGGCGCGCTTGGCCGTCGCATCGAGGTTCCCGAACAGCTCGTTCTGTCGCGTCCTCTCGGCCGAGACGGCGGCGGGCTCGGGAGGATCGCGCGATCCAGGCTTGGGGCCGAGTTGCGCCAGCTGCGCCTTGGCGGCCTCGATCTGCGGCGCGAGTTCGTCGACGACCGAATTCATCTGGCCCGGGAGAGGATCGACCTCGTCACGCAGCGACGTCAGGGCGGCGTCATCGAGATCGGCGCGGCGCGCCAGGGTGGCCTGCACCTGATCCACCGTCACCTTGGCGGCATCGATGCGCGCAGCGGCGCGGGGCGGCGCGGCGGCGGGTGGCGAGTCTGGCTGCACCTGTGCGGCCACGGGGCCGTGGACGAGGAGGAAAACGATTCCGAGGAGAGGCAGGATCCTGGCTAGCATGTCTCCTCCGGCCGTTCGGGCGAGGCGCCATGACGCATCGAGGTCAATAGAGGGGCGCGAGCCGGACCGAGGTCGCGACGGGGCCGACCGACACCCGCCCATCGGAGAGCGAGACGGGCATCTTGAGCGACGGCTGTTCGGACGCGGCCTTGGAAGAGCCGCCGTTGAGCAGCTTCGACAAGGCGCTTCCCATCGACAGGGCTCGAGCCGGGATGCCGAAGCGCGCGGCCAGCGGCTCGTAGCCCCACAACGCCGTCTGCAGGCGCCCGGAGACCCGGTGCGCCTCGTCGAGGCCCAGCCGGCCTTGAGCCTCGCCGCGGAACCCGCCCTTGCGGACCGCGAGGGACGTCAGGTCGAAGGCTCCGCCGGTCTGTCGCCACGCCTCGATCTGAACCGGCCAGGGCTGGGCCGTCGGCGGCTCCACCGCCGTCAGCACCCCTCGTTCGTCGAGGGAGACCGGCGCCGCCTCTCCCGTGATCGCGTCCACGGCCGGCACGCTGCCGTCGAGGAGCTTGAACCAGACCTCGTAGGCCTTGTCCTGAGATGGAATGCCGGCCGCGGGCGCGAAGCGCAGTTCGACCTGCGCAGCCTTGCTGGTCCCGTCCCCCCCCTCGAGCACCGGATCCTCCGCCGCCAGCGCGACGCGTGCCCGGCCATCGGCCAGCATGCGGCCCTGAATGGTCAGCGCCTGCCAGGTGAGGGTTTCCGGGTCGTCGCGGCCGGCTCGCATGATCTTTACCGGGCTCGTGACGGAGACCTCGATGGCATTCGGCTGGTAGAGGTCCGCATAGGCATCGAAATGCGCGGCGGTGACGTCGAGGGATTCCCCGCCCACCTTGCCCCGAAACGACGGCTCGGAGCAGGAGACCCGCAGTTGCAGTGGAAACCCGGCGATGGTGCGATCCGGGCAGGTCCATAGCCGGTCCCGTCCAGCTTCGGCGGCGATCCAGGCGTCCATGGCATGGCCGGCCTGTCTTTGAGCGAACAGCCAAAGCGCCGTCCAACCGAGGCAGAGCACGACCGGCGAAGCCAGGCAGAGCACGGCAAAGGGCTGCCGGCGGCGGCGCGGACGAAGGAGCAGCCGCTCCATCAGCTAGGCTCGCCAGAGAAGGCTAGGTGGCCTAAGGACGAAAACGCGATGCAGGGCCTCGAGAGGAGCCGCCGTCCATGCCGACACCCTCCGACGGTCAAGACCTTTGGATCTTCGCCTACGGGTCGCTGATGTGGCGCCCCGATTTCCCCTTCGAGGAACACGGCAGGGCGCGCATCTTCGGCTTTCATCGCGCCCTCTGCATCTATTCGCATCACTACCGGGGCACGGTCGAACGTCCCGGCCTGGTGCTCGGCCTCGATCGTGGAGGATCCTGCGTCGGCCTTTGCTTTCGTATCAAAGCGGAGGCCGCCGCGGCAACCCTCGCGGCGGTGCGGGAGCGGGAACTCATCAGCGGGGTCTACGCCGAGATCACGGCTCCTGTCCGGCTGGACGACGGTCGAAGGCGCCTGGCCGTCACCTATGTGGCGCGTCGCAGCCACGAACAATATGCGGGAGCTTTGCCGCCTTGCGAGGTGCGGCGCCTCGTCGGGCAGGGTGTCGGTGTGGCGGGCTCGGACCTCGACTACGTTCGCAATACCCACCGTCACCTGGTCGACCTCGGGATCGAGGATCCCCTGCTCGGGGCCCTGGTCGCGGCGCCTCTTGGTGCCGGGCGATGATCCGTGCTCTGTGACGGCGTTGCATGCGGAGGCGCGCCGTGCCGGTGGAAGTCGAAAAGCCTGATCCATCCGCCGGCCTCCTTGCCGCCTCTCGAGGGCAGCGCTTCAAGACCATCATGGCCGATCCGCCGTGGCGCTTTCAGAATGCCACCGGCAAGGTGGCTCCGGAGCATAGGCGGCTGAACCGCTACGGCACGATGACGCTCGACGAGATCAAGACGCTGCGGGTCGCGGAGGTCGCGGCCGCGACCGCTCACCTCTACCTCTGGGTGCCCAACGCGCTGCTGCCCGACGGCTTGGCGGTGATGCAAGCCTGGGGATTCAGGTACAAGGCCAACGTGGTGTGGCACAAGATCAGGAAAGACGGCGGCTCCGACGGGCGGGGTGTCGGGTTCTATTTCCGCAACGTGACCGAACTGCTGCTGTTCGGCGTTCGGGGCAAGAACGCCCGCACGCTGGCGCCGGGACGCAGCCAGGTCAACCTGCTGCAAACCCGCAAGCGGGAGCATTCCCGCAAGCCCGACGAGCAGTACGACCTCATCGAGGGCTGCTCACCGGGGCCGTTCCTGGAGATGTTCGGACGCGGCGTCCGGCCGGGCTGGATCACGTGGGGCGACCAGGCGGACGACAGCTACGCGCCGACCTGGACCACCTACGCCCATCATTCGCAGGCCGGTCGGGCGGCGGGGGGAACGAAAGGGGCTCAGCTCATATCGGCGCCAAACCTTGACAGCGTCGGCGCCGACCGAAAGGATCGCGCCGGATGACGCAGGAACCTTCCGCTTCGAACCCGTGGATCGACCGGGCTTCGACGATCGTGGCGCATGACGGAGCTCAGCCGTTCGACGCCGTCGTGCCGCCCATCGTCCAGACCTCGCTTTTCACCTTCTCCTCGTTCGCCGACATGGCGGACACCTATGCGGGCAAGAAGCGGCGGCCAGTCTATTCGCGCACCACCAATCCGACCGTCGACGCCTTCGAGGCCAAGATGGCGGCGCTCGAATCGACCGACGCCGCCATCGGGTTTCCGAGCGGCATGGCGGCCATCTCCGGCGCGGTGCTGGCCTTCGTCGAACCCGGCGACCGCATCGTCGCGGTGCGGCATCTCTATCCCGACGCCTACCGGCTCTTCGAAACGCTCCTGAAGCGCCTCAAGGTCCGCGTGGATTATGTCGACGGGGCCGATCCCGCCGCCGTCGAGGCCGCACTGCCAGGCGCCAAAATCCTCTACATGGAAAGCCCGACGAGCTGGACCATGGAGGCGCACGACATCGGTGCTCTCGCGGCGGCAGCCAGGCGGCATGGCGCCATCGGCATCATCGACAACAGCTGGGCGACACCCGTCTTCCAGCAGCCGGCGACGCTGGGCGTCGATCTCGTGGTGCATTCGGCGTCGAAATACATTGGCGGCCACAGCGACACGGTGGCCGGGGTGGTGGCGGGCCGGGCCGACCTCATCGACACCATCCGGCGCACGATCTGCCCCTACATCGGGGCCAAGCTGGCGCCGTTCGAAGCCTGGCTGCTGCTGCGCGGCCTTCGTACCCTGCCGGCCCGGCTGCTCCGCCATCAGGCCTCCGCGATCGCGATCGCCCAGCGGCTGGCCGACCATGGGGCCGTGACGAAGCTCCATCATCCGGCCCTACGGGGACCGCTGCCGCCGGGCCTTCACGGCACCTCCGGCCTGTTCTCGTTCGAGTTCGACCCTGCGATCGACATCCCGCGCTTCTGCGACGCGCTGCGCTACTTCAAGATCGGCGTATCCTGGGGCGGCCACGAGAGCCTCGTCGTCCCGGCGCTGGTGACGCGGGGGCAGGCAGCCGGACCAAATTCGGCGGTGGACTTCGGCGTCCCCGAAACCATGGTCCGGCTGCATGTCGGGCTCGAAAGCCCGGACGTTCTGTGGAATGATCTTGCAACCGCGATCACGTCCGCGCGACGATGACGATCATTGGGGAGCCCTATCGATGACGAAGCTGCGCCTGACCTCGCTTCTCTCGGCCGCGACCGCGGCCTTGCTGCTGGCCGCCGCGCCGGCGGCCGCCGACACGGTGCTGAAGCTGACGGAAGTGATCACCAGTCCGGAGCGGACCGAGACGCTGAAAGGCATCGTAAAGGGCTTCGAGGACGCCAATCCGGGCACGCATGTGGAGATCACCTCGCTGCCCTGGGGCCAGGCCTTCGAGAAATTCGCCACCATGGTGTCGGCCGGGGACACGCCCGATGTGGTCGAGATGCCGGATCGATGGCTCTCGTTCTACGCCAATGGCGGGCGTCTCGAAAACCTCGAACCCTATCTCGCCACATGGGAGCACACGGGCGAGCTGAACGAGCGCACCCTAGAGATGGGCCGATATGTGAAGAATACCGCATATGCCCTGCCTTACGGCTTCTACCTGCGGGCGCTGTTCTACAACAAGGCCCTGTTCAAACAGGCGGGCGTCGCGGCGCCGCCCAAGACCATGGACGAGTTCGCCGAGGCGGCCAAGAAGGTGTCCGCCCTGCCGGGCAAGTCCGGCTATTGCCTGAGGGGCGGCCCCGGCGGCCTGAACGGATGGATGATGTTCGGCGCGACGGCGGCCGGCAGCAACGTCTTCTTCAAGCCGGACGGCACCTCGACCATGGCGGATCCCGGCTGGGTGAAAGGCGTCACCTGGCTGGTCGACCTCTACAAGAACGGCGAGGCCCCGAAAGACAGCGTCAACTGGGGCTTCAACGAGATCGTCGCGGGCTTCTACTCGGGCACCTGCGCGATGCTGGATCAGGACCCGGACGCCCTTATCGCCATCTCGGAGCGGATGAAGCCGGAGGATTTCGGCGTCACCTCCATGCCCAAGGGCCCCAGCGGCAAGGCCTTCACCACCATCGGCTACGCGAGCTGGGCTATCTTCGCCAACAGCGCGCACAAGGATCTGGCCTGGAAGCTCATCGCGGCGCTCGACGGGCCGGAAGGCAATCTCGCCTGGAACAAGCGCATCGGCGCGCTGCCGATCTACAGATCCGCCGAGAAGGACCCCTTCTACGCCGGCGAACAGTTCAAGGGCTGGTTCGACGAGATGGCCGACAAGGACGTGGTGCCGACCGTCATGCCGACCTACCTCCAGGGCTTCGCCTATTTCGCCGACAGCCTCGCGGTGAAAACCAGCCAGCAAGCCTTGCTCGGACAGTTGTCGCCCCAGGACATGGCGCAGCAGTGGGCTGACTATCTGACGAAGCAGCAGCAGAAGTTCCTCGCCGCCAAATGAAATCCTGGTCCGATCGCTCGATGCCACCGGCGGGGCGCGCTTGACGAGCCTCGTCACGGCCGGGCAGCGGCGGTCCGGGTCGAGGCTGCGGCGGTTTTCGCTGAAGGCCGAGCCCTACCTCTACAGCTGCCCGGCGCTGGTCTTGATCGCGGCCGTGATGCTAGTGCCGTTGCTGATCGGCCTGTCCTACGCGTTCCGCGACATCACCCTCCTCGATCCGACCAGCGGCGGCTACGTCGGGGTCGACCATTTCCGCGATCTTTGGGTTGACGCCAACTTCTGGAACGCGCTGCGCAACACGTTGGTCTGGACGGTCGCCTCGGTGGTCCTGCAATTTAGCCTGGGACTCGGCCTCGCCCTGCTGCTCAACCGGCCCTGCCCGGGCCGTTCGGTCATCCAGGCCCTGGTCTTCCTGCCCTGGGCGGTGCCGAGCTTCCTGTCCGGGCTTAATTGGGCCTGGCTGTTCAATCCCGTGGTCGGGCCGGTGCCGCACTGGCTTTACGCTCTGGGCCTCATGGCCACCCCGGACAACATCCTGTCCGATCCCCGTCATGCCCTGTGGGGACCGATCACGGCCAGCGTCTGGTGGGGCGTGCCCTTTTTCGCCATCACGCTTCTCGCGGCCCTCCAGTCGATCCCAGGTGAAATCTACGAGGCGGCCGAGATCGACGGTGCGGGCGCCATCGAGCGCTTCCGCTCCATCACCCTGCCGTTCCTGGCGCCCACGGTCGCCATCACGGTGCTGCTTCGCACCGTCTGGATCGCCAATTCGGCCGACCTCATCGTCGTGATGACGCGCGGAGGTCCGGCGGATTCCACCCAGATCCTCGCGAGCTACATCTTCACCCAGGCCTTCCAGCGGCTCGATTTCGGCTATGCCTCCGCCATCGCGGCGGTGCTCCTGGTTCTGCTGCTCGCCTACGCGACGACGCTGATGGTGCTGCGCCACATGCTGGTAAGGGCGGCCTGATGCGCGGCACTCCGCTGCGGCGGACGCTCGGCTGGAGCGCCCATTACGGCCTTCTGGGCCTCTACGTCTTGTTCGCGCTGTTCCCGCTGTTCTGGCTGGTCAAGGTGTCGGTCACCCCAAACGACCTCCTCTACAGCGAAGGCGTCCGGCTCTGGCCCTCGCGCGCCAGCCTCGATCATTACGCCTCGGTCATCACCCACACGGACTTCCCGCTGTTCTTCCGCAACAGCGTCATCGTCTCCGGCGCCACGGCCATCTTCTCGACGCTCTTGGCGGCGGCGGCCGGCTACGCCTTTTCGCGCTTCGTCTTCAACGGCAAACCCTTCATCGTGGGGCTGATGCTGGTCACCCAGATGTTCCCCCTGGTGATGATCATCGCGCCCATCTTCCGTCTGCTGGCGCCGCTCGGGCTCACCAACAGCCTGACCGGGCTCATCCTGGTCTACACCGCCTTCAACGTGCCCTTCGCGACCTTCCTCATGCAGAGTTTCTTCGACGCCATCCCGAAGGAACTGGAGGAAGCAGCGATGATCGACGGCTCCAATCGCCTTGGCGCGCTCGTCCGCATCGTGCTGCCGCTGACTCTGCCGGGCCTTGCCGCAACGCTCGGCTTCGTCTTCACCGCGGCCTGGAGCGAATTGCTCTTCGCCCTGATGCTGAACTCGTCGCAGGCCGCGACCACCTTCCCGGTCGGCCTCCTGTCGTTCGTGTCGAAGTTCTCGGTCGATTTCGGGCAGATGATGGCCGCCGGCGTCCTGGCCCTGATCCCGGTGTGCCTGTTCTTCTTCATGATCCAGCGTTACCTCGTGCAGGGCCTGACCGCCGGCGCCGTGAAGGGGTGAGGGCATGGTATGTACACGCGGGCTAAGGCTGCTCAACCTCGAAGTTGATCCGAGTGCGATCATGTGCAAGCGCCATGTCATCGGCTGAGACGGTTGGCATAAACGACAGCAGGTGGCCATGGGACAACGTGGCGGTTTGTCTAGCCGCCCAGTCTCTTTTTCAGGTGGGTTGACGCCAGACCGGCCACGAAGCCACCCGTGATAATAAGCTGAAGCTTATCTTCTTGATTATCATCCAAGAACTGCTTACCTTTTGGCAGCACAAGATGCAATGCCCATACGCACGTCAAGGCAACAAAGATAAATGAAAGGAAGTAAATTCCGAAGATTGACACACGTTCAAAGTTGTCCCTAAATTTTTCTGCTCTTATATTTTCTCTTTCTTCCGCATCTTTCTTCCAATCTCTCTTGGAGATACCGCTAGCGATTAACTCAGCCTCCTTTTGTGAGGCATCATCAGAGAGGTCATCATCAGCGATGCGCCTCTCTTTTTCGCTAAGCCTGGGAATTTTTTTCGAAACATCGTCGTCAGAAGACGTTCCGTCGTTCATTAGTGAACAACCCTCTCTTCCCGTTCCGCAAGGCGCTCATAATGATCTTCGATAAGATCGTTTGAGATTACAACACCAAACCGTCCCGGCTTATACGTCCTGTCCCAGGGCGAATTTTTGGCGTGCGTTAACCGCGACAGTGCAGGGCCGCTCATGCTGCCATAGATCTCGTAAACCTGTTCAATGACGCTTCGCTCGTCCGAACGCAAAGCAGGGTCGTCCCTGTCAACCCGCAAGCGTCCTTTGACCGGGTTTCCGCCGTACTGGCGCATAGCATTATATAATACGGGGATCACGGGGCCGTACTGCCACGCCTCTACCTCGTCGCTGATGAGGGGTGTTCCATAAAGCCCCAACCGCCAGCCGTGAGCGATGTAAACGAGCTTAAGCACCTGCATAGGTGTCAGGGTGTCGTTATGTTCCTCGGCGAGCGCCAGAAAGCGGTTCGCGATTGCTCGGCTATCGTGCATCGGTCCCTCTCTTCAGGCTTCTAAGCGGAGAAATGTATCTGAATTAACACACTTCGTTCAAGTGGTGCCTTACCGCTTCGAAGCAAGCACCATAACGGTTGAACAGGATCAAACAAATAATTTTGTTCACATTTTGTTCACTTCAGCAGTCGTGGCAGCTAATAGGCCGATTTAAAGCACTACCTTCCATCCAATAGCAGCTTGACTCGACGCACAAATGGCCGGCTAAAAATTATAGCGTTCGGCTTCCCGGACGCCTTCGGAAGACAATCGGTAGTAAAAATCGTGCAAGCCACGAGCAGCCGCGACATCACGCCAGTGGCGTCGAGCCAACAAGGACGGTTGCTAAACTTTCTTGTAGCCAAGGGGACAAACGCATGACCACCATCGACATCGTGGGCGTGCGCAAAAAATTCGGCGCCGTTCCCGTGCTCCGCGGCATCGATCTCGCCATTCCGTCGGGCGAGTTCGTCGTGCTGGTGGGACCATCGGGCTGCGGAAAATCGACCCTGCTGCGCGTCATCGCGGGTCTCGAGGACCTCAGCGAAGGGGAGGTGCGCATCGATGGGCGACGCGTCAACGACCTCGCCCCGAAGGACCGCGACCTCGCCATGGTGTTCCAATCCTACGCGCTCTATCCGCACATGAGCGTGCGCGACAATATGAGCTACAGCCTGAAATTGCGCCGCACGCCGCCCGAGCGCATCGCCTCGGCCGTGAAGACCGCCGCCGGGAAGCTTGGGCTTGCCGCACTTCTGGAGCGCAAACCGCGCGCCCTCTCGGGCGGCCAGCGCCAGCGCGTCGCCATGGGCCGTGCCATCGTCCGCTCGCCCAAAGCCTTTTTGTTCGACGAACCCTTGTCGAACCTCGACGCCCGCCTGCGGGAGCAGATGCGCTACGAAATCCGCAAACTGCATCGCGACCTCGGCGCGACATCGATCTATGTGACGCACGACCAGATCGAGGCCATGACCATGGCGGACCGGATCGTCGCCATGAACGAGGGCGTGGTGCAGCAGGTCGGAACACCCGAGGCGCTCTACGACGATCCGGCCAACATCTTCGTCGCCGGCTTCATGGGCTCGCCGGCGATGAACTTTCTCGAAGGACATGCCGCAACCGCCAACCGCGAGACGCGGGTCACGACCGGCGGCCAGAGCCTGGCCGCGCTCGAGCCCCGATCCGTACCGCCGGACGGCAGGGTGACGGTCGGTTTGAGACCGGAACGAATCACGATCGGCACGGGCGCATCGGGCGTGCCGGCCACGATTGATCTCCTCGAACCGACAGGTCACGGCTCGGTCGTTCATCTCGATCTTGCCGGCCAGGCGCTGAAGCTCTTCACGACGGACCGACGCCGGCGGCGCGTCGGGGAGGTGGTTTTCCTCGACGTCCCTGCCGCGGCGGTGCTGTTGTTCGATCCCGAGAGCGGCGCCAGGATCCGGCCCCACTGACGGTCGGCGCCCTGAGGGGAGTCTTTCAGCCGGCGATGTCCCGCACGATGGCGTCCCGCGCGGGCTGATCCTTGGCGAGGAGATGCATGTGAACCTCATTGGCGCCCATCGCGACGGCGTCCTGAAGCGGCCCGCTCCCGAAGGTGAGGTCCGGCAGGGAACCGGTCTGGCCGATCCACACGGCGCGCGGGCTGCCGTCTTCGGCCCGGGCGACGGCGAGCACGACCGCCTCCTCGTAGCGGGGACAATGCTCCAGCGCGTCCGCGCTACGGATGGAGAAGACCGAGAACAGGTAACGACGCCCCGACGCGCCCTGCCAATGCCGAAAGCGGCCGGCAAGGTCGCTCCCCGCCAACGCGGCCAGGGACCTGTCCGGCCGTTCCGCAGCCACGGAACAGGCCAGGAACGCGGGGGGCGAGCCGCCGATTCGGGCAGGGCTGCAAACCGCCTCTATCATGGTTGTTCGTCTCCGCTA
>CAXSEU010000082.1:0-11033 GCA_964236485.1 uncultured Lichenihabitans sp.
CCTCGGCAAGGACAGCGCCTCCGCCTGTCCCGCCGCCTCCGCCACGACGGCCCGGCTGGACCCGTTGATCCATGGCGAAGTCGCGGCCTTCGGTCTCGGCAAGCCGGCGCATAGGGCCCCGGACCTGACGTTCAACGCCCCGGACGGCAAGCCGGTCACGTTGGCGAGCCTCAAGGGCAAGACCGTGCTGGTGAATTTCTGGGCAACGTGGTGCGGGCCTTGCCGCAAGGAGATGCCGGCACTCGACAAGCTGCAGGCGACGCTCGGCGGACCGGACTTCGAGGTCGTGGCCGTCAATGTCGATACGGCGCAGCTGGAGCGGCCGCAAAGCTTCCTCAAGGCGACCGGCGTCGCCAGTCTTGCCTCCTACGCCGATCCCAGCGCCGGGGTGCTGCAGGTGCTCAAGCAGGCGGGCGAACTCATCGGCCTTCCGACGACGCTGCTGATCGACCGGGACGGTTGCGAACTCGGGCGCATAGCCGGTCCGGCCGAATGGGATTCTCCGGACGCAATCAAACTGATCGAGGCGGCGAAGGGCTAAGCGGACTTTCGTGGGTGCACCCACGAAAGTCCTGCCGCACCTTGCCTGAAGATAAGCAGGATCCTGCGGGCCAGCCCGCGGGATCCTGCTTAGTCGGGTGGCGGCCCTGAAGCGTGCGATCGCCGGATCGATCCCGGCAAGGAGGACGCCGGCGGCCTCCACGGCCTTCGAGGCCTTCCCATGATCGAGCCGCTCGTAGAGGTGCATCGCGACCTGGCGGAAACGTCGCAGTTCGTCCGCCGCCTCGAACAACGTCTCGCCCAGGATTTCCGGCCGGGACCCCTCCAAGGCCCGTCGCGCTCGCCTCAAGAGCATCATGTGCCAGTCGGAGCCGATCGGGAGCGGTTCGTCGAGGATGGAGAACATCCGTTTCGGCCTCGAACGAGGTGTAACCGCTCTGCATCGCATGCATCAAGGCCGAGACCATCACGTAGTCCTCCGACGGATCGCCATCGAAGCGGCAGTCTGGAAAGATGCGGATGGCCTGGCTGAAATGTCGGCGGGAGGAGGCCAGGTCCTCTTCGACATCGCTCCACAGAGCCGCCATCATGCCAGGATCACTCCGTCGGCCGCCACGGCCTTCAAGAAGCGGCCGGAGGTCCAGACCGACGGCCGGACATCGGGAACCAGCCCGTGCGAGAAGCAAAGTTCCTCGGCATAGCTCGCGGCCTTGAGGCTCGCCCCGTCCTCGAAATCCGCAATGATGTCGACGTCGCTATGAGCCCGCATCCCGCCTTTGGTGCTGGACCCGTAGCGGATGAAGCGGCCGCCGTGCTGGCGCGCATAGGCGGTCAGTAGCAGGTCGATCTCGACGACCGCGGCGTGCATCCGGTCCATCTTGCGCCGGTGCCGCTCGGCAAGGGTGATCACTTCGGACATGCTGCTCCCTAGCACGGATGCCGCCGCTTGCGGTACGATGCGGCCCGGACTTTTTGCGCGTTGCGCTCGAGACCCGGCCGCATCGGCAAGACGGAAGACAGGAATACGGGATGGCGCGCAAGATCATCATCGACACCGATCCCGGACAGGACGATGCGGCCGCGATCCTGCTTGCCCTCGCGTCTCCCGAACTCGAGGTCGTGGCGATCGTCGCGCTGGCCGGCAATGTGCCGCTGCATCATACGACCACCAACGCCCGCAAGGTGCTGGCGCTGGCGGGGAGAACCGACGTGCCGGTTCATGCCGGCGCGATCCGCCCGCTGGTGAGGCCGCTGGTGACGGCCGAGCATGTCCACGGCAAGACCGGGCTCGATGGTACGGTGCTGCCCGAACCCGAGGTTCCGCTGCAGGCCGGCCACGGCGTCGACGTCCTGATCGACCGCGTGCGGGAGGCCGCCTCCGGCGAGATCACGATCTGCACGCTGGGGCCGCTCACCGACGTGGCGCTCGCCCTCGTCAAGGCACCCGACATCGCCGCGCGGGTCGGTGCGATCGTCATGATGGGCGGCGCCTATTTCGAGGTCGGCAACATCACCCCCACGGCGGAGTTCAACGTCTTCGTCGATCCCGAAGCTGCCGAAGTGGTGATGAAGAGCGGCATCCCGATCACGGTGGTGCCTCTCGACGTCACGCATCGGGTGCTCACGACGCCGCCGCGGATCGAGCGGCTGCGCGGTCTCGGCAACCGCTGCGGCAAGGTCCTGTCCGAGCTTCTGTCGTTCTCAGAGGCGTTCGACCTCAAGAAATACGGCTCGGATGGTGCCCCGCTGCACGATCCGAACGTCATCGCCTACCTGCTGAAGCCCGAGCTCTACCGAGGGCGCCGCATCAACGTCGAGATCGAATGCGCCAGCGCCCTGACGCGTGGCATGACCGTCGCCGATTGGTGGGGCGTGACGGACCGCGAACCTAACGTGACCTACCTGCGCGATGTCGATGCCGAAGGCTTCTACGACCTTCTGATCGAGCGCCTGCGGCGCCTGCCTTAGCGCATGCCACGCCGTTGGTGACATGCGCCAGCGTGACAGGCTCTAGGTCTCGGATGCAACCGATGCTCCGATGCGGAGTTTTCGGCGGAGCGGAGCGGAGCCGCGTCTGCGACGCCACCGCCGCTAGGAGAGACCGCAGCATGGCGCAGCGCATCGAAGATTATGCCCTGATCGGAAACTGCGCCTGTGCGGCGCTTGTCGGGTCGAGTGGATCGATCGATTGGCTGGCGATGCCGAGGTTCGACTCGGCCGCCTGCTTCGCCGCGCTGCTCGGCACCAGCGAGAACGGGCGCTGGTCGATCGCTCCATCGGATTCGATCGTCAAGACGAGCCGCGCCTACCGTGAAAACACCCTGGTTCTCGAAACCCGCTTCGAGACGGCCGATGGAGCCGTTCTCGTCATCGATTGCATGGGCCGGCGTGAGGGCCACTCCGACCTCGTCAGGTTGATCAAGGGTGAGCGGGGCCTGGTTCCCATGCGGGCCGAGCTGGTCCTGCGCCCCGAATATGGATCCGTGATGCCGTGGGTCAGCCGGTTGGCCGATGGGCGGCTGACGGCGGTCGCCGGGCCGGAACGCTACACGCTGGCCACCACGGTCGAACTGCGCGGCGAAGATATGCGGACCTTGTCGGACTTCAGTGTGGCGGCCGGCGAGGAGGTCGCCTTCATCCTGTCCTGGTCGCCGTCCTACAAGCCGCAGCCGCCGACCGTCGATGCCAACGAAATCATCATACTCACCAGCGAGGATTGGCAGGACTGGATCAAGGCGCACAAGAGCCTGAACGCAGGTCCGTGGGCCGCCGAGGTCGTCCGCTCCCTCATCACCCTCAAGGCGCTCACGCATTTCGAAACCGGTGGCATCGTGGCGGCACCGACGACGTCCTTGCCCGAGCAACTCGGCGGCCCCCGCAACTGGGACTACCGCTATTGCTGGCTGAGGGATGCGACGCTCACGCTCTACGCACTGCTCAATTCGGGTTTCGTCGAAGAGGCGGGAGCGTGGAGGGACTGGCTGCTGCGGGCCATCGCCGGCTCCCCCGACCAGATGCAGATTATGTATGGCATCGCGGGTGAGCGCCGGCTTACGGAGTACGAGATCACTTGGCTGAAGGGCTACGAGGGGTCGGGTCCGGTCCGGGTCGGCAACGCGGCAGCCGGGCAGCTGCAGCTCGACGTCTACGGCGAGGTCATCGACGCGATGTATCAGGCGCGGCGCCTCGGTCTTGCGCCCGATGCGGCCGGCTGGGCGCTGGAGCGAGCCCTCGTCGAGCACCTCGAGACGATCTGGCAACAACCCGACGAGGGAATCTGGGAGGTTCGAGGCGGCCGCAAGCACTTCACGGCATCCAAGGCGATGGTGTGGGTGGCCTTTGACCGTGCCATCAGGTCGATAGAGGAGTTCGGCCTCGACGGTCCGCTCGATCGCTGGCGCGCGTTGCGCGATCAGGTGCACGAGGAGGTTTGCGCCAAAGGGTTCGATCATGATCTTGGCAGCTTCACCCAGTACTACGGCTCGCGCGAACTCGACGCGAGCCTTCTGCAAATGGCGATGGTCGGGTTCCTGCCAGCAGACGACCCCAGGATCGTCGGCACCGTGAAGGCCATCGAGAACGGGTTGATCGAAGACGGTTTCGTCAAGCGTTACAACGAAACCGGCAATGTCGATGGCCTCTCGGGCGGTCACGAGGGGGCGTTCCTGCCATGCTCGTTCTGGCTCGCCGACAACTACGTCCTGGCCGGTCGTCACGACGAAGCCAAAGCCCTTTTCGCCCGCCTGCTGGCGTTGGCGAACGATGTCGGGCTGCTGTCGGAGGAATATGACGCCCGCGCCAAACGGCAGGTAGGGAATTTCCCTCAGGCGTTCACGCATGTGGGCCTGATCAATACGGCGCATAACCTCTGCCGCGAGAACGGTCCGGCGGCGCATCGTGCCGACCGGAGCACCGCCGACGAGACGGCCGCGCAGTAGCGGCCGGACGCGGCTCGTTCACGCCGGCACGGGGTAGCCCGCGGCTTCCGCCTCCCGGGCCCAGCGCAGCGTCTCAGCGAAACTCGAGCGGTCGACGGCCGCGAAGCCCGCGAGACACAAGGTCTCGGCAAAGCGGGGAAACCACTCTCGCGTGGCGGCGGCCGTGAAGGCGCGCCGAAGCCTCTCGAGCTCTTCGCTCGCCAATGTGGGACTCGCCACGAAGGCCGGAATCGGCGCCAAATCTATCGAATCCACGACCCGGACGCGGGACGCGAGTTCGGGGAGGTGTCGCCGAACCAAGAGATGCCAGTAGCTGTCGAGCGGGCCCAGGTCGATCGTTCCGTCGAGGACGCTGTCGAGGATTTTTCGCGCGGTGACCAGGGGCCCTACGGCGTTGCGGAAGAGGCGGCCCCGATCGGGTCCACGGCGACGCAGAAGGTGGTGGCGCAGCGCGTTGAAGCCCGAATGCGAGTGTTCCACCGTCCAGCCGACGGTGCCGCCGAACGCGTCCTCGAGGGTCGTGAAGCGGCTGTCGGCGCGGACGATCAGATCCGACCGGTAGAGGGCTCTTCCCACCGCCCAGGGGGCGGCCGGGATCGGCGCCGCGATGGGCACGACATGCGCCAGCGTCAAGGCGATCGGAAAGCCGCACATGAGGACGCAGCCGAGATCGGGACGCTGCCACAGAGGCTCCAGCGGTTGCGGCGCCGGGTAGGGCAGGTACGCGAAGGCGAGCCCGGCCTCGCGGCTGACGTGCTCGAGCAATTGCTGCCACGCCGCCTCCGCCTCGGGCGTTACGGCATACATCCTGGCATTGGCGACGAGGCGCGGCACGCACGGCCGCCCTATGCCGCGCGGGCGACGGCGGTGACGATCTCCGCCACGGTGACGATCTCCGCCTCGCCGAGGCCGGCCCAGAGCGGCAGGCGCACCAGCCGGGCGCTGAGGTCCTCCGTGACCGGCAGTTCGCCGTGCTGTCGCGCATAGCGGCGCCCGGCGGGCGCGCTGTGGAGCGGGACGTAATGAAACACGGCGCCGATTCCCGCCTCCTTGGTCCGCCGCAGCAGATCGGCGCGTGCCTCGGGGCTCCGCATCAGAACGTAATAGATATGGGCATTGGCGCTGCAGATCTGCGGCACGACCGGGCGCCGCAGCTTGGCCTCGTGTTCGAGCGGCGCGAGCAGCCGATGGTAGCGGTGCCAAGCCCTCCGCCGCGTCTCGAGGATGTCGTCGGCTCGCTCGAGCTGCGCCAAGAGGAAGGCGGCGTTGAGTTCGCTCGGGAGAAAGGAGGACCCGTAATCCACCCAGGTATATTTATCGACCCGCCCCTGCAGGAATTTGGTCCTGTTGGTGCCCTTCTCGCGCAGGACGTGGGCCCGTTCGATGAACCGCGCATCGTTGACCGTGAGGGCGCCGCCTTCGCCCGAAATCACGTTCTTCGTTTCATGGAAGCTGATGGCCCCGAGGTGGCCGATCCCCGCCAGCGGCTTGCCGTTGTAGGCGGCCGATATGCCCTGCGCCGCGTCCTCCAGAACCAGGAGACCGTGCCGGTCCGCGATGGCCATGATCTCGTCCATGGCACAGCCGACCCCGGCGTAATGCACGACGAAGATGGCGCGCGTCCGCGGCGTGATGGCAGCCTCGATCAGCGTCTCGTCGATGTTCAGCGTGTCGGGTCTGATATCGACGAACACCGGAACCGCGCCGCGCAATACCGCGGCGTTGGCGGTCGATACGAAGGTGAACGAGGGCATGATGACCTCGTCGCCCGGCTGCAGATCGAACAGCATCGCGGCCATTTCCATCGCGGCCGTGCAGGAATGGGTGAGCAGCGCCTGCCGACAGCCGATCGCCTGTTCGAGCCAGACGTGGCATCGCTTGGTGAACGGCCCATCCCCCGACAAGTGGCGGCTCTGAATGGCTTCCGCAATGTAGCGAAGTTCATTGCCGTGCGCCGCGGGGACGTTGAACGGAATGTTCCTCGGCTGCGGGTCTAAAGCGGGCTCTTGGCGTCGGGTTGATGACACGGGCTCAGTCGGATCCAGGCTGGAGCGAAGCACCCCTTATAGCGGCTTTGGCGTGCCTCGCCAGCGGCCGACCGTTCGCCCCGCCCCGCCCCGGCTGCGACCTGTACAGACCGGCGACCGTTGGCTAGAAGCTGAAGCCTCGTCGACCGGCCAAGGCCGGGCCGCCCACCTCAGGAGACACTTATGGCCGGCAAGGAGCTTGCGGCGGACGCCCTGGCGACCGTGTTCGGCGCCACGGGCTTTCTCGGGCGCTACGTGGTGCGAACCCTGGCGGCGCGGGGCTTCAGGGTGCGTGCCGCTTCACGGCGGCCGGACCTCGGCAATTACATCCAGACCATGGGGCGGGTGGGCCAGATCGTCCCGGTGCAGGCCAACCTGAGGTACCCGACATCCCTGGCACCGGCGTTGCGCGAGGCCGAAGTCGCCGTGAACCTCGTCGGCATCCTGGCCGAAGGCGCCCGGCAGAATTTCGAAGCCGTCCACGTGTTCGGCGCGCGTGCGGCCGCCAAGGCCGCCAAGGCGGCGGGGGTCAAGCGCTTCATCCACATCTCCGCCATCGGGGCGGACGCCGAGGGTTCCGCCCTCTATGCCCAGACCAAGGGCCGCGCCGAGGACGCCGTGCGCGCGGTCTTTCCCGATGCCGTCATCATGCGTCCCTCCATCCTGTTCGGGCCCGAGGACGATTTCTTTAACCGCTTCGCGGCCCTAGCGCGCGTGGCGCCGGCATTGCCGCTGATCGGGGGCGGGCGGACGAGGTTCCAGCCCGTCTATGTCGGCGATGTGGCCGAGGCCATCGGGCGCGCCGCCGTGGGGGAGGCCAAGCCCGGCGAGACCTACGAGTTCGGCGGCCCGGAGGTGAAGAGCTTCCGCGAGCTCCTCGACTACATCTGTGCCGTCACGGGTCGCAAGCGCGCCCTGGTTCCGCTCTCCTTCGGGCTGGCCCGCTTTCAGGCCGCCGCGACCGAGACGATCGACACGCTTACCCTGGGGCTTTTGCCGAAGATGCTTTTGATCACGCGCGATCAACTGAAACTGCTCGAGACCGACAACGTCGTGTCGAGCGAGGCGGCCGCCACCGGTCGCACGCTGCAAGGGCTCGGCGTCGACCCCTCCGCCATCGCCTCGATCGTGCCCACCTACCTCTATCGCTTTCGCAAGGCCGGCCAGTTCGATCGCGACCACCTCGCGGCCTGAGTGGGGCTTGGCCGCTCAGGCCCCGGCCGGCGCCCATTCGCGCCGCACCAGCCTCTTGAAGATCCGCACCATGAAGGCGGTGCCGAACAGTGGCGTCGCGAGGTACAGCACCGGCACCGACACGAACAGCGCGATGACGAGCCCCGCCCCCAGGAGCCGTCCCGCGTGGCGCCGCCGCAACGCCGTCACCTCCGCGACCGGCAGGTGGCGCAACGCCACGAACTCGAAATATTGCCGCCCCTGCAGGTAGGCGTTGGCGCCGAGGAAGGCGATCGCATTGACGCCCGGCACCAGGAGCAAGGCAAGGGCCAGGAGGGTGACGGCAAGCGACAGGGCGGAGAATCGCGCCGAGAGGACGAGCGCCCGCAGCACCGGCATGGGCCGCCCGGGGGGCACGTCCGGATCGGCCTCGCGCTCCACACGTTCAGCCAGATCGTCGACGAAGAAGCCCGCCACCAGCAAGGAAACCGGCGACACTAGGAAGATGCTGCCGACCACGAGGCCGAGACCTGCCAACACCGATATCGTGGTGTCGAGCCACGCGTAGGGAAGCACAACGACAGCGACCAGAACCTTGTAGAAGGCCACGACCGCGATGCCGAGGAGGAGGATCGTGAGCGCCAGGACCTTGGCCAGGACGGCCCGGAACGGCGGCGTGAGGATCTGGAAAACGGCGGCGAGGGCGTCGGCGATCATGGTCTCGGCATCGTCCGCAGGGCGTCGATGGCGGTCTGTACCGTCGCCGCCACACCCCCGGTCTCCTCGATCGTCAAGACGTCCCTCTCGTCGGATCCGGGACGCTCCAGCGTCTCGAACTGGCTGTCGACGAGGCTCGCCGGCATGAAGTGTCCCGGACGGTTGGCTAGTCGGACGCGCGCCACCTCGGGCGTGATGTCGATGAACACGAAGACCGGTGCGGAGGGCGATGCCCCGGCCCTGATGCGGTCGCGGTAGCGCCGGCGCAACGCCGAGCAGGCGATCACGACGCCCTGGGGGTGGGCCCGGCAGTCCGCCAGAACGGCGCCGACACGATCGAGCCAGGGCCAGCGATCCTCGTCACTGAGGGCATGACCGCCGCTCATCTTGGTCACATTGGCGGCCGGATGAAGGGCGTCGCCATCGACGAAGTCGATCCCGGCCGCGCGGGCGAGTGCCGCCCCGCAGACGGACTTGCCGGACCCCGCGACGCCCATGACCACGATGGTCCGACGCGGGATGACGAGGTCTGACGTCGGCATGGCGACCCTTTCCATCGATGGCACCGGCACGGATTCATAGCCCGGTCCGGCGCCCCGGTCATGCTTATCCATTGAGGCATCGGCCCCTCGTGCTAGAGAGACCGCGACACCAGCCATCATCCGCGGAGCCTCGCATGATCGACCTCTACTACTGGCCCACCCCGAACGGCCACAAGGTCACGCTGTTCCTCGAAGAAACCGGCATGGCCTACGCCATCGTCCCGATCGATATCGGCAAGGGCGAACAATTCCGGCCGGACTTCCTCAGGATCGCGCCGAACAACCGCATGCCGGCCATCGTCGATCACGACCCAAACGGCGGGGGAGAGGCGATTTCGGTCTTCGAATCGGGGGCCGTTCTGCTGTATCTGGCGGAGAAGACGGGCAAGTTCCTGCCGCGGGACCTGCGTGGGCGCACCAAGGCGTTGGAATGGCTCTTCTGGCAGATGGGCGGCCTCGGTCCCATGGCGGGCCAGAACCATCACTTCTCGGGCTACGCGCCCGAGAAGATCCCCTATGCGATCGACCGCTATGTCAAGGAGACGAACCGCCTCTACGGCGTCCTCGACCGGCGCCTCGAAGGCCGCGACTTCGTGGCCGATACCTACTCCATCGCCGACATGGCCGCCTATCCCTGGATCGTCTCGCACGAGCGCCAGGGACAGAACCTCGACGATTTTCCCAATCTCAAGCGCTGGTTCCATGCGGTCGGGGAGCGCCCGGGGACGGTCGCGGCCTACAAGAAAGCCGAGGGCATCGACCGATCGCCGACCATGACCGACGAAGAGAAGAAGATCCTCTTCGGCCAGACCGCGGCCTCGCACCGCAGCGTGTGACGCGTCCGTTCCGCCACCACCGAGGACCCACCATGAGCGAGAACATCAAGCTGACGGCCGCCGACGGAACGAGCATCTCGGCTTACCGGGCGATCCCTCCCACCAAGGCGCGCGGCGGCGTCGTGGTGCTGCAGGAGATCTTCGGCGTCAACGCGCATATACGCCGCGTCGCCGACGGCTTCGCGGCCGAAGGATACCTCGCGGTCGCACCGGCCCTCTTCGATCGCGTCAAGCCGGGCGTGGAACTCGGCTACACGCCCGAGGACATCGCGGCCGGGATGGAGCTCGTCGGGGAGCTCGACCAGAAGGCCGCGATGCTCGACGTCCAAGCCGCCATCGGGGCGGCCTCCGAGGCCGGGCGTGTCGGCATCGTCGGCTATTGCTGGGGCGGTTCCCTGGCGTTCGCGGCCGCGGCGGATCTTGCGGGGCTCTCGGCCGCCGTGGGCTACTACGGCGGCACCATCGCCAGGATGCTCGACAAGCGGCCCAAGGTGCCGCTGATCCTGCATTTCGGCGAACGTGACGACCACATCCCCCCGAGCGACATCGCGGCCGTCAAGGCGGCGCTCCCTGACGTGCCGGTCTACACCTACGCGGCGGGCCACGGCTTCAACTGCGACGCGCGCGGCAGCTACGACAAGCCGAGCGCGGTGGCGGCCATGGACCGCACGGTCGCGTTGTTCCGCAAACACGTGGGATAAGGCCTCCCGTCAGCCCCTCGGGAGTTCGGACCACAGGGGGTGGCGGGGCGCCTCGTCCTCCTCGATCGAGGCGAAGCGGGCCACGGGTTCGAAGAAGAAATTGTCGTTGAGGTCGTCGTTCACCTGGCTGACCTCGCCGACCATCACGGTGGCGCCCTTGCCATAGAAGCGGTGCGCCTGACGCGGTCGCAGGGTGATGCTCTCGCCGGTTCTCAGCACGACCGGCGCGCGGGCCGCGACCCGCCGTACGGCGCCGTCGATCATGGCGTCGACGTCGTCGGGCGCGACCAGTTCGCCGCCTGGTTGGAACGCGTCGCCGCAGTGTTCCCCGACCTGCGCTTCACGGTGGCCGACGTGGCCGTCGCCGGCTGGCCGTGGAACACGCGGGTGGCGGTCCGGTTGCTGATCACCGCCACGCTGGCGGACGGCAGCGCCTACCGTAACGAGGCCGCCCAGTGGATCCGGCTGCGTTGGGGTCGGATGGTCGACGACTGGGTGCTCGAGGACACCGCGGCCCTGAACGCCGCGCTCTCCGTGCAGTCCGCCGCCGCCTGATCCGCAACAATCATCGTGAAAGGTGCGCCGGAGGCGCACCGGG
>CAXSEU010000083.1:0-10991 GCA_964236485.1 uncultured Lichenihabitans sp.
AGCGAGCTGGCCGCCGGGGCCGGCGACCCCCACGGTGGCCTGGTGCCGGCCGGGCGCTGGGGCGAGCCGGAGGATGTCGGACGCATGGTGGCGGCCTTGGCTTCGGGTGCTTTCGGGTTTGCGACCGGGTCCGTCATCGGCTGCGACGGGGCGCTGGCGGTGCCGCGGCTGTGATAGGATGCGATTGCTGGCGAGAGGAGACAAACATGTTGGCCTTGTCCGAACGAACCGAAACTCTGGCGCGACGACTTGCGGCAACGCAGAAGCTCTCGATCGATGACACGGTTCGTCGTGCGCTTGAGCAGCAGGCCAATTCGGCTGGGCTGAGCGCGGGCTTCGAGGATGGTCATGTGCCGGAAGAAGAGGTGGCTCGGCGGCGGGCTCTCATCCGCGACATCCAACGCCAGTTTGCCGAACTCCCGATCCTCGACAACCGTCCCATCCAACAAATCGTCGATGAGATAAACGATTTATGATCGTGGTCGATTGCTCCGCAACTATCGCCATCGTGCTGGAGGAAGACGGTTGGGAGCGGTTCGAAACCGTGCTTCTCGAGAGTGGTCGATCTTTGATGTCGGCTGTCAACGCTCACGAGATGGCCGTCGTTCTTGGGCGGCGCTTGGGGGTTTCCGCCATTGACTGTTCCTGGCAATTCCTCTCGCGTTTCCGCATCGACATCGTCCCCTTCGATGAGGTTCAGGCCAAAGTCGCGGCGGCCGCTTACGATCGCTACGGCAAAGGCATCGACCCCAGGGCCCGGCTGAACCTTGCGGATTGTGCCGCCTATGCGCTCGCCAAGACGCTCGATGTGCCGCTGCTGTTCAAGGGCGATGATTTCGCCGCCACGGATATCGGATCCGCCGCATAGGTCTTGGCCGAGGGGAGAGGCCGTATGGCCTATGACTACATCATCGTCGGGGCGGGATCGGCGGGCTGCGTCCTGGCCAACCGCCTCAGCGAGGATCCAGCCACCAGGGTCCTGCTGCTGGAGGCCGGCGGTTCCGACCGCCACCCGGCGGCGGCTCGTCCATCAACGCGCAGATCTATACGCGCGGCAACGCGCGGGACTACGACGGCTGGGCGCGGGACGAGGGTTGCGAAGGCTGGGGCTACCGCGACGTGCTGCCCTATTTCCTGCGCGCGGAGGACAACCAGCGCTTCGCTAACGAGTATCATGGATCGGGCGGCCCCCTTGGCGTGTCGGTTCCGATCAACCCGCTGCCGATCAGCGAGGCGTTCCTGCGCGCGGGGCAGCAGTTCGGGATGGCCTACAACCCGGACTTCAACGGCGCCCGTCAGGCCGGCGTCGGCCACTATCAGGTGACGGTCCGCGAGGCCAGGCGCTCTTCGGCGGCGGTCGCCTATCTGCGCCCGATCCGATCGCGCCCCAACCTCGTCGTCGAAACGGGCCAGTTCGTCACGAGGATCGTGCTCGAACGGGGCAGGGCGGTCGGCATCGAGCGCCTGGACGCCCAGAGCGCGCCGGAGATCGTCCGCTGCGAGCGGGAGGTGCTGCTGACGGCGGGCGGCATCGGCTCGCCGCGCATGCTCATGCTGTCCGGCGTCGGACCCGCCGATCATCTTCGTTCGGTCGGGGTTCCACCGCTGCACGATCTGCCGGGGGTCGGCGGCAACCTGCAGGATCACCTCGACTGTTACGTCATCGCCGAATGCACGGGCGAGCATACCTACGACGCCATGCTGAAGCCGCACCGGGCCGCCATGGCGGGCTTGCGCTACCTCACGACGAAAACGGGGCCGGTGGCCTCCACCTTGTTCGAGACGGGCGGCTTCTGGTCGGCCGGTCACGACCCCGACTGGCCGGATATCCAGTTTCACCTGGGGTTGGGGTCGGGCATCGAGGCCGGCGTCGAAAAGCTGAAGAACGCCGGCGTGACCCTCAACTCCGCTTTTCTGCGCCCGCGTTCGCGCGGCACCGTCAGGCTCGCCTCGGCCGACCCGGGGATGGCGCCGCTGATCGATCCCAACTACTGGGCGGACCCGTTCGATCGCGAGATGTCGCTGGCCGGCCTCGCGGCGGCGCGAGACATCTTCGCCCGCGAGGCGCTGAAGCCGTTCATCCAAGCGGAACGGATGCCGGGCCCGGATGTCACCCGCGCGGCCGACCTCATCGGCTATGTCCATCGCACCTGCAAGACCGATCATCACCCCTGCGGCACCTGCAAGATGGGACATGATGCGGATGCCGTTGTGACGCCCGACCTCAAGGTGCGCGGCCTCGAGGGCCTGAGGGTCTGCGACAGCGCGGTGATGCCGCGCATCCCGTCGTCGAACACCAATGCCCCGACCATCATGGTGGGCGAGAAAGCCTCGGACATCATCCAGGGTCGGACGCCTCCGACGTGGCGCAACAGCCGGGGCGTCGAGGAGCGGCTCTGACCGGTTCGGGATCGAGGCCTCGGACGGGAGCGCATCTCGAGGGGAGGGGACCTCAAAATTGCGCACCTCTGGCCGCGCTCAGGGTGTCGTTCATCCGCTTGAAGAACAGGTCAAAGGCTCCGCTTGCCTCCGCTCCCCGCTGCGGCTTGGCGCGCTCGACACAGAGTTCGGTCGCGTCCGGCGACGCCTTGAGAATCGACATGGTCTCGGCGATGAAGTCGTTCAGTGGCATGGCGGCGGGGTCGCTGGCCTGCCGGGAGCCGGTCAGTTCCGTCTGTACATACGGCGGCACGAGTTCGAGCACCTGTACGGACGTGTCCTTGAGCTGGTAGCGCAACGACTGCGTATAGGAATGGATCGCCGCCTTGGTGGCGCAGTAGGTCGGGTTCATGGCAAGGGGTACGAAGGCCAGCCCGGACGACACCGTCATGATCGCCGCATGCGGCTGCTCGAGCAGCACCGGCAGCAGCGCTGCCGTGAGCCGGATCGGGCCAAGCAGGTTGATGGCGACCGTAGCCTCCGCATCGTCGAGCGCCCCGTGCCGCAGGACCTCGGTCTTCATGATGCCGGCATTGTGGATGACGACGTTCAGGGCCGGGTAGTCTCTCTTGATCTCTTCCGCGAACCGCACGATCGCACCGCTGTCCGCGATGTCGACGACCGCGGACGTCATGCCCGGGTTCGCCGCCGTCACCTCGTCGAGCAGCGCTCTGCGGCGTCCCGCGATGATGACCTTGTTGCCCTCGGCGAGGAAAGCCTCCGCGAGGGCGCGACCGATGCCGGATCCTCCGCCGGTCATCAGGATGGTGTTGCCGCTGAGTTGCATAGCCGCTCTCCTCCAAGAGGATCGTAGGGCTGAAACAAATCTCAGGAAAGAAGGCACTTCAAAGAGCGATACTTACCAGAAAGCGCGCGCGCGACGGCGCCCCCAGCGGTTGCTCTCCTCGATTGTCGGTTCGGCCGAACCTGTGGCATGCAAACCCAATGCCTGAACTCGATGCCTCTCAGCGTGCCGCGGCGACGGCCGACCATGCAGCCCAGCTTGTCCTCGCGGGCCCGGGTTCAGGCAAGACCACGACCCTGGTGGGCCGCTTCAGGCATCTGGTCGAGACGGGCACCGATCCGCGTCGCATCCTCGCCGTCACCTTCACCCGCAAGGCGGCCGACGAGATGCGGCTTCGCATCGCCGCCGATCTCGGCGTGGCCAATGCGGACGACCTGCGCTGCTTCACGTTCCATGGTCTGGCTTTCCGGTGCCTGCAGCGCAACCCCCGGGTCGCGGATCTTCCCGACCACTTCGGCGTCTGGACCGCCGCCGAGGGCCGCGCGGTCTTCTCCACGCGGCAGATGTACTGGAACCATGATGGCGACATCCTGGACATCATCGCGGCCGCCAAGGAGCAGTTGCTGGACGCCCGGGATTTCGAGGCGACGATCAGACCGGACGACGAGGTCGGCAGACTCGCGGTGCGCTTCTTCCGGGTCTACGAAGCGGCTCTCGCGGAGGCGGGCGCCATCGACTTCGCCGACATGGTCCCGAAGCTTCTACAGGCCATCGCCAACCATCCCGCTTATGGGCGTACCATCGCCGACGCCGTCGACCACCTGCTGGTCGACGAATACCAGGACATCAACCTCGGCCAGCACCGGCTGATCGAGCATTTCCGCTCAGGCGGCGTGAAGCTCTGGGCCGTCGGCGACGACGATCAGACGCTGTTCACGTTCCGGGCGGCCGACGTGCGCTACACGCTGCAATTCGCCGCACGCGTGCCCGGGGCCGCCGTCCATATCCTCGAGCGCAACTACCGCTCGGCGCCGGCAATCGTCGAAGGCGCCAAGCGCCTCATCGGACGCAACAAGGCCCGCGTCGTCAAGCACTATTCTCCCGTCGCCACCGAGACGGGAAGCGTCGTCGTGCGCCGCTACTCCTCCCCAGAGGTGGAGGCGCGGCAAGTGGCGCGCGCCATCGCTTCGCTTCTGAAGAGCGGGATGGCGCCGCCCTCGATCGCGGTCCTCTATCGTGCCGGCACCCTCGGCCTGGCGTTCCAGAGCGCCCTGACGTCCCTCGGCATCCTGTTCGAGGTGCGGGGCGCCGGAGACCTCTGGCAGAGCGCGGCCGCGAAACTGTTCGTGGGATCGCTCTTCTACCTCTCGGATGACGAGGAGGGCCGAGGCATCGAACGCATGAGCACCGGGCGGCGCAGCGAGACGATGCGCAAGAGACTCGATGCCATCGCGCCGTCGCAATGCCGCACCTTCAAGGCCACGTGCCGGAGGGTCCGTGCCATCGTGGCGACCGCCTTGCCGAAAAAGGCGCCCGACCTCGAGCGGCGCGATTGGGCCAACGTCTGCGATGCGGTGGCGGCGCTCGCGTCGACCTGCGGCTCCCTCGACGACCTGGTGCAGCGCGTCGCGGAGCAATCACGCGCCGTTCGGGCGCCTTCCGAACGAGCCGTCGTGCTCTCCACCGTGCATTCGGCCAAGGGTCTCGAGTGGGATGCGGTTTTCGTCGTCGGACTGGAGGAAGGGCTGATGCCGAGCCCCGGCTCGGATGCCGAGGAGGAGCGACGCATTGCCTATGTGGCGGTCACCCGGGCCAAGCGCATCCTCGGGCTGACCTTCGCGGCGGAGCGCGGCGGCACGAAATCGCGACCCTCGCGGTACATCGCCGAGTTCGCGGGCGACACCGTGCTCCGGGCGGCGCTCGACCATCCCCGGCCCGACGACCTCCTTCCTCTGCGCGACAGTGACATCAGCGCGAAGCTGAAGGGCGGCGCCGCGGCCGATGTCGGGCGGAGGGGTCCAGCCCGTGTTCAAAAGCAGCTCGCGTCGACTCGGCGTCCGTCATGACAGGTCGGCGGTGACGTTCGGCGCCCCCGCCGGCCTCGGCCCGCGGCGTGGCGCGCCGATCGTCACGAGGGCGTCTTTGCGGCCGCCATCGCCGCCATCCGCTGCCGGCAGCGCCGGGGTGCAGGAGGCAGGGACGAGATGAAGCCCAGGCTTTCTGCGATCGTCGAGCCCGCGCCCGCCCGGAGAGATCATTGACATGCCGTGCCATGGATGGAAGGATCTCGGCTCCCCGTCATGCCACGCGATCAGAAGTCGTCGACGCGGAACAGGTTAGCCTCTCATGAAGTCCCTAAGGGCGAAGCTGCGCAAAAACCTGTTTTCGCTCGCGACATTCCAGAAGAAACGATCTCTCCGTCATAGCGACGGCTTGCAGCATCCAGGCAACAAGCAACAAGATGAATCGGGCCGCTTCGATGAGCGGTTCTACCGCCAATATTACGCTGACATCACCGGCGTGCCCGACAAGGCGTCATTGAGCGAACATTACGCGCTGTTTGGCAGAGAGGAAGGACGGTTCGCCAACGCCGACGCCTTGCTCAGAGCCGCCGAGGCCGAGCACGGAGCGCTCCCCGCCGACTTCGTGCCGGTGGCTTATCGGTCCTTCCACGCCGATCTGGCTTCCCTCGAGGAAGATTGGCAACTGGTCGAGCATTACCTGCGGTTCGGCCGAAGGGAAGGGCGCCGCTACCTCGCTCACCAGGCCGACCGCTTCAGTCCCGACCATTTCCGCGAAACGCACCCGGGCTACGCGGCCTCGAGCGACGAAGCTTGCCGGGCGGCATGGTTGCGGGCCGGCGGGGACGAGGCCAAGCCCGGCACAGAGGCCGCGCACCTGCAGCGGCTGGGCCTGTCGCTGCCGTGTTTTCCGCCAGCCTTTCCCTGGCCATTCTATGCACGGCTCTACCCTCGCACGGGGATCCACCGCTGGTCGGCCTTGGCCCACTTCCTGCGCGAGGGCTTCGCGGACGTCGGCTCGACCCTTCCCTATGGTGCTGGAGCGCAGGACTTCCTGGCGGCGGTCGGCGATCACTTTGCTCATCTCGGTAGCCCGCTGGCACTGCAGGCTTACGAACTCGCCGCCGCCGCCGGTGCGTTGTCGGTGGATGTCCAGGAGCGCATGGCGGAAGCCTATGTGCGTGCTGGGGCCTGGGGCCCGGCCCACGTCGTCTATAGCGGTCTCGTTCGGGGTGGCTCGCGAACCCCGTCGGCATGGCGCGGCCTCGCGCGCACGACCTCCAGGGTTCAGGCGTGGGACGAGACCTTCGCGATGCTTTCGCCCGCGCTGGCAGGAGGCGGCGAGGCGGACCGCGAGCTTGCCCGGGGCGTCGCGGAGGAGTTCTTTGCCTGCCGCGGCCCCGCCGCTCGTTCCTTTTACGCCCAGGGGCTCCGGCCTGAAGGCGATGCGGTGCTGGCCGACGCGGTCGCCGGCGTCGCCGCTTTCCTCTCGACGGTCGGCCCGCCGCCGATGCCTCGAGGAAGCGAGGCGCGCCGCATGGTGCTGATCATGGCGGATGGCGATCTGCCGCCGATCACGCGCCTTCGCCTCGCGCTGCGCGGCGACCTTCTGGCGGAAGCCGGCTACGACGTTCGGAGCTTCGGTCTCGGCGACCTGACGGCGTTCGAGGCTGCGCTACCGGGCGCTGCCGCGGCGATCTTCTTCCGGGTGCCGGCCTGGCCGTCCGTGATCTACGCCATCGCGGCGGCACGGCAACACGGCGTGCCGACCCTTTACGAGACCGACGCGCTGACCGTCGATCCGCGCCATGCGCCGGAGCCGCTCGCCGCCTTCGACGGCAGGATCGGGGAGAGTGCCCACGGAGATCTTCTCTTCGGCGTGGCCCTCTACCGCGGCGCCGCTTCGCTGTGCGATTACGGCGTCGTTCCGAACCGCGCGCTCGCAGAGCATGTCGACAGAGTGGTGAGCGGCAGGCGCAGCTTCATCATCCGTGAGACACGGCCTGCCCGAGACACTGCCGTGCCGATGCGCGGGCGAACGGGTGTACACCTGTTTCTCCATGCGATGCCGGTGGGCGTTCTCCGCGCCGACGTCGGCGCAGCCCTGCTGGCTGCGCTGAAGCGGCATTCCGAACTGCGATTGACGGTCTCCGGCTATGTCACGCTCGAGGACGCGTTCTCTCCCTTCGCGGCACGTGTTCGACAGCTCGGCGCGACACCGGACGACCTGGATAGGCTGCGCGGCAGCGACCTCAACATCGTCGTCGCTCCGGCAGGCGAGATCGGCGAATGCGAGCCGATCTCGCGGTGGCTCGAAGGAGCCCTGTGCGGCGTCGCCAGCCTGGCGAGCTCCACGCGTGTCTACCGCGAGGCGCTTCGAGATGGTCACGATGTCCTTCTCGCAGACAGTGCCGAGGCTTGGCGAACCGGTCTGGATCGGCTGATCTGCGAGCCTGAGCTTCGAATTGCCATCGCCAACGCAGCTCGCCACCATGCCGCTTCCGCTTTCGATCCGCGGACAGCGGTGGAAGACTGCCGGGCCATGATGGAATGCCTGACGCGAGCGGAGCCCGCATGAGCCGTTTGATGCGCCTGCGGCGCCGACTGGCCGAGCGCCTCGACCCCGCCCGTGCCGCTCCTCCCCCCCAACCCGCTCCCGAGGGTATCGACGTCCTCTTCGAACGGATCATCACCCGGGCGCTCGCATCGGCGCGGACCCTCGCGCTCGATGGCTCGTTCTTTCACGAGATCGGCCCGCTGGTCGACGGGGCCAGCCTGGATGCGCGCTCCGCGGAAGAATTGCTGGCGGCGGCCTTCCGCCCGGGCGCGCGCCTCCTCGACTTCGGCTGCGGCGCCATGCACTCGCGGCCGTTCATCGAGTCGCTCGGCTACGCTTGGCAAGGGGTCGATTACCTCGACAGCGTCTCCCTGCTGGTGCGCGATCATGTGGCGCAACTCGACGACAACGTGGCGTTCTACGATGGTCGAACGCTGCCCTTCCCGGACGCCAGCTTCGACGTGGTCTGGGCCATGCTGGTGCTGCACCACATCCAGCATGTCGATACGAGCTTTGCCGAGATCGCCCGCGTGCTGCGCCCCGGAGGCCGGCTGATCGGCCAGGTCGCCTATCTGGAGCAGATGCAGGATTTCGGCACGTTCAACTACACGCCGTACGGCTTCAAGGTGGCATCCGCGACCGCCGGCCTGCGGATGACGAAGGTCTATCCCAAGCACGACGCTTTCGCGTTCCTGCTGCGGCGCCTGATCATCACGCTGACGGCGGATGACGATACCCCCCTCAACCCGATGTTGGGTCCGGGCGGCTTCTTCCACCGCGCGATCGCGGAAACCGGGGAGCGCCTCGGCCTCGACCGGCGGACCATCAACCTGCTGCGGCTGTTGTTCGGCACGCATTTCGTGTTCGAAGTCGAGAAGCCGGAGGGCGCGGCGTCGTGAGCGACGTGGCGCCGGGATCGCCAGCCGGAGGCTGGGCACGGTTCGACGGCGATCCGGTCGTCGCGACCCGGGCCGCGGAACTCATGCGCGAGGAGGGCGATCTCCTCGGTGCCGCCGCGCTCCTCATCCGGATCAGCGCGGCGTTTCCGCATCTACCCTACGGGTGGCGGGAACTCGCGGTCATGCGCCAGCGCGCCGATGACGCGGCGGGGGCGGCCCGATGCTTCGAACGCGCTCTCGCGGCCGACCCGGGAAGCCCGCTCACCTTGACGCAGATGGTGCGGCACGCCGCCGGGACGGGCCGGCTCGATGCCGCCGAGGCGCACCTCGCGGCATTCGTGGCACGTTCGGCGGCGGCGGAGCGCGACGCCGAACGGCTGGCTCAGCTTGTGGACTTCATGCGCCGGCATCCGCTAGCCGACGCGCTCGCCTGCACGGCCGCCATGGAGGCTCACCCGACCTACCTCGACACGCATGGGGTGGAAGCGCGGATCACCGCCGCGATGGCGGAGCGCCGACCGTTCTCGCTCGTCCGGCTCGGCGACGGCGAGGGAGCCTGGATCAGCGATCCGGACGAGGAGGAAGGCCGCTTTCGCGCCCTGTACCGCCATAGCCGCCGGCATAGCTTGCGCACGTGGTTCGCGTCCGACGCACTGCTCGATCGGCCGGACTTCCTGCTGTTGCGCGGCCGGATGCTGGCGGCGATCGCCGGCGCTTCGATCCTCGGCATCACCACGACCGAGCGGATCCGGCACGAATACGGGTTGGCCAGCCCGGATGGCGCGCCGAGTTCCATGAACGTGCTACGCCATGTGCGGCCGCTGCTCGGCGAGGGCAACCGCTTCTTCTGCAGCCAGGATATGCACATGAACCTGCAGGACTGGGGCTACCTGCATCGCTTCATGGATACCGCGCCGGCTCTCGGCGTGATCTCATGTCACCCCGGGCTCGCCGCAGCCATCTCGCGTCGTGCTCGAGCCCGCCTGGCCTGCGCCCTGCTGATCCCCGAAGAGAAGGCCTTCTCGCATGTCATCGGCCCGAATGGCTCGGTCCAGGCACATTTTCCGGCCGTGTTCCACCATGTCGTGTCGCGGCTCCGCGCCGGCGACTGGAGCGGCACCGTCTGGTTCGTCGCGGCCGGTTATCTCGGCAAGATCTACTGCCACGAGATCGCCCTCGCCGGCGGGATCGCGCTGGATATCGGATCCGTGGCGGACGCATGGTCCGGCAAGGACACGCGTCCGGGCTTCTCCGAGCTATCGCGTTATCGCTTGAGCGGTGCTTCCCCCTCGTGAGCGCCTCCACCGCCGACGCGGGCGCGAGCGCGCTGGCGAGCCTCGCCGCGCGCGGGGTTCTCGAACATGCCGTCGCGCTCGTCACGGCCCATCCGGACGACGAAGCCGTGGGCCTCGGCGGCGTCATGGCCCAGTTCGAGACCTTGAGCCTGCTTCAGCTCACCGATGGCGCGCCGCTCGATGCCACGGCTGTCGCGCGGGCAGGGTTTGCGACCCGGCAGGCCTACGCGGCGGCGCGACGGGGGGAACTCGTCGACGCGCTGCAGGCCATGACGGACAGCAGGCTGTCGCGCCTGATCTGCTACGAGATTCCCGACGGAAGCCTCGTCGCCCACCTCGACATCGTGATCGAGCGCCTGATCGAGGATCTGGTCTGGGTCGAAGCTGTGTTCACCCACCCTTTCGAGGGAGGACACGCCGATCACGACGTCGCGGCCTTCGCGGTTCAGACCGCCTGCGCGCGGCTGTCGCGCGAGGGCTCTCGTGCGCCGGTGCGTCTGGAGTTCACGAGTTACCACTGTCACATGGGTCTCGTCACGAGCGGCCGGTTCCTCGACGATCCGGCCTGTCCGGAGATCGCGGTCGCGCTGACCCCGCAGGCGGCGCGACGCAAGGAGGCGGCCTTCGCCTGCCATCGCACCCAGGCCGACAACCTCCGCTTCTTCGGCTTCGGCGCCGAACGCTTCCGGCGCGCCCCGACCTATGACTTCACTCGGCCCCCGGTGGCGGAGCCGATGTACGGGCTGGCCGAGTGGGAGCGGCTGGCGGAAACATTCGCGACACGCTCGGGATGATGCGCTGTCGGACCAACGCCGAAGCTCCCCTCCAGCGTTTGTCCGACAGGCGCCTTTTTGAGCTGGCGTATGTCAGCGACAGCATGACATACGCTAGGATCGGCCGCACGCGGTGGCGCCGAGCCGCCCGAAATGACGTCGCTGGACACCGAGGCGCGCGCGAGGCGCGCCCTCCCGCGGAGGACAAGACCATGTCGAGCAATTCCCGCCCGCCAAGAACGGCGAGCCGGTCTGGCGTGTC